>PHEM01000131.1 GCA_002842935.1 Alphaproteobacteria bacterium HGW-Alphaproteobacteria-13
ATCGCCACCCGCTACGACAAGACGATCCTCTCCTTCGAGAGCTTCCTCAACCTCGCCGCAGTGCGCCTATGGCTGAAATCTTATGTCAACACAGCCTAGACGTAGATACGCTGGATCGCGTTCAGACCCGTTTGGATCAGGAGCGGCAGCATCAAGAAACGAAATCCGATATTCCTCTAAGCAATGGCGGCTGGGTCGTTTTTGTAATCTCTGGCGTCTTTGTCTTCTGGCCCCTTGTGGCAGCCTATGTTTTGAATCATCGAGGATACCGGAGAAAATCGAAAGAGGCGCTTTGGGCGATCCCTTTGTCGATCGCACTGTGGTGGGCGGTCGGCGCCGCGCTGCTTTTCTTTTTCGATTGAATCGGCAAAACTACCGTTCCGGTGACGGTATACTTAACCCTCATTCCGTTCGTGCTGAGCTTGTCGAAGCTCTTGCTGCGTCAAAAGAAAGAACGGCCCTTCGACAAGCTCAGGGCGAACGGGAAGTGAGTGTTGCGGTCGTCGATGTCTCGGCTGCTCCCTTGGACTGTGTAATTCACACTTTTCGCTTGCATTTCGATGATGTGTGAATTACATAGGGCGATGGATATCGAGTTCGACACCGACAAGGACGACGCCAACCGTGAGAAACACGGCGTTTCGCTTGCGTTCGGGGCGCTCGTTTTCAGTGACCCGGCCTATATCGTGATCCCTTCGATCAGGCCGGTTGATGGTGAGGACCGTTACAAGGCGGTCGGTATCGTGGAAGGGAAGTTTTGGACCGCCGTTCATGTTTATCGTGGAGAGGCAATACGCTTTCTTTCCGTGAGAAGGAGCAACGCAGGTGAAGAAAGAAACTATCGTGGCGCTTCCGGCTGACTCCAATGACCCGGAGGACTTCGATGTCAGCGCGGCGGGGCTTGAACGCGCTCGGATGGGGCGACGCATCCGCATGCTGCGAAACCGGCTCAAGCTGAGCCAGCCAGAGTTTGCGGCACGTTACGGCATTCCAGTGGCAAATATTCGGCAATATGAAATCGGGCGGACCATGCCGCCACCAGCCGTCCGGTCCTACCTGTCGGTGATCGAGGCAGAGCCGGAGCGGGCGGCGGCCGCGCTGGCCCACGCATGAGTGTCAGTGACTGTCGGTTGCCGGTTTCGGTGACAGTTTGATTCTAATGAAACCGCCGTGTTCCCGTCTTGCTGTCGTTCTCGATCGCCAGCACGATGCCGACGCAGGTCATGATCGTCAGCATCGACGACCCGCCATAGGAAAAGAGCGGCAGCGGGATGCCGACCACGGGCGCCAGGCCCATCACCATCATCAGGTTGATGGCGATATAGAAGAAGATCGTCATCGTCATCCCCGTCGCGGTCAACTGGCCGAAGCGCGTGCGCGCCTTCAGCGCGACGCGCGTCGACCAGCGCAGCAGCAGGAAGAAACCGAACAACAGCGCCAGCCCGCCGATCAGCCCCCATTCCTCCGCCATCGTCGCGAAGATGAAGTCGGTATGCCCTTCCGGCAGATAGTCGAGATGGCTTTGCGACCCATTGAGGAAGCCCTTGCCGCTGATCCCGCCGGACCCGATCGCGATCTTTGACTGGCTGATATGATAGCCTGCGCCCAGCGGGTCGCTTTCGGGATCGAGGAAGATCAGCACGCGCTTTTGCTGATAGTCGTGGAGCATCGAGAACAGCACCGGCAGCGCGGCGGCCCCGGCGAGGGCGGCGCCACCGAACCACCAGAAAGGCAGCCCCGCGACGAACATCACCACCACCGCGCTGGCGCAAATGGCAAGCGTGGTGCCGAGGTCGGGCTGAAGCATGACGAGCGCGGCGGGCAGGCCGAGCAGCAGCAGCGCGGGCCACAGCGCGGTCCAGCCGCGCGTCTCGCCCGGCGGCAATTGCGTATAGAAGCGCGCGAGCGCCAGCACGATCGCGACTTTCATCAATTCCGACGGCTGAAGGTTCATGAACCCCAGGTTGAGCCAGCGCTGCGCGCCGCCGCCGACGAAGCCCAATATCTCGACCGCGATCAGCAGGATCAGCACGCCGATATAGCCGATATAGGCGAAATCCTCGAAAATCCGTAAGGGGAAGCGGCCGACGACCAGCGCGGCGCCCAGGAAGATCAGGAAGCGCACGCCCTGTTGCCACGCCCACGGCGACCAGTTGCCGCCCGCCGCCGAATAGAGGACGAGCAGGCCGAAGCCGGTGATCGCGGACAGGAGCGCGATCAGCTTCCACGGAACGCGCTGGACGGCGGGCGGGACGGGGATCATGGCGCGGTCTCCGGGTCGGGACCCATGCTCGCGCCTGCTTTCCACGCCGCATAATCGCGGTCCATGCGGTCCTTGATCGTGCCGCCCCAGCCGGCTTCGAACGCCTCCAGCGCGTCCATCGCCTTTTGCCGGTCATAGAGGAAAGTGAAGATGTCCTTGGCGACCGGCGCGGCCGCGCGCGACCCGCCCATGCCATGCTCGATCACCACCGACGCCGCATAGCGCGGGTTGTCGACGGGGGCGAAGCAGACGAACAGGCCGTGGTCGCGATATTTCCACGCGCCGCCCTGGCCGCGCGAGCCGGAGGCGAGACCGCGCACCTGCGCGGTGCCGGTCTTGCCCGCCATCTTGATGCCGTCGAGCGGCAGGCGGCTGCGCACCGCCGTGCCCGCGCCGTTGACGACCAGGTCCATGCCCAGCCGGGCGACGGCCAGCGCCTCGGGCGAGAAGGGCAGGGGTTCGTTGGCGAACTGGCGGTTGATCAGGCGCGGATAGAGGCGGCGGCCCGACGCGATGCGCGCCGTCATCACCGCGAGTTGCAGCGGATTGACGCTGACATAGCCTTGGCCGATCACGGCGTTCAGCGAGTCCGACGCCGACCAGGACTGGTGATAGCGGCGCATCTTCCACGCGCTGTCGGGGATGGTGCCGTAACGCTGGTTGCTGCCCGCGAGCTGGAATTCCTCGCCCAGTCCCAGCAGCTTGGCGGTCGGCGCGATGGCGTCATAACCCAGGCGGTGCGCGAGCCAATAGAAATAGCTGTTGCAGCTTTTCATGATCGCCGAGGGCATGTCGAGGCTGCCGTGCGTGCCGAGGCAGCGGAAAAAACGGTTACCGAGCCGATAGCCGCCGACGCAGGTATGGCGTTCGCTGGGATCGACGCCATGCTCGACTGCTGCGATCGCCGCCATCGGCTTCAGCGTCGATCCGGGGGGATAGAGACCGCGCGTCGCCTTGTTGATCAGCGGCTGGTGATCGTCGGCGCGCAGCCACGCATATTCGCTGGTGCTGATGCCGTCCGAAAAGCTGTTGGGGTCGAAACAGGGCATCGAGATGAAGGCGAGGATGTCGCCGTTCAGGCAGTCGATGACGACCGCCGCGCCCGATTCGCGGCCCATGCGCCGCGCGGCATATTCCTGAAGGTCGGCGTCGATGGTCAGATGCACGGTCTGGCCCTGAATGTCGGCCTGCGTGCTGAGGTCGCGGACGACCTTGCCGCGCGCCGTCACTTCGACGCGCCGCGCGCCCGGCTTTCCCTTCAGCATCGGCTGGAAATATTTCTCCAACCCGTCCTTGCCGATCTTGTAGCCCGGCGTGATGTAGAGCGGATCGCGCGCCTTCTGATATTCCTCCGCGTTCGGCGTGCCGACATAGCCGATCAGGTGGCCGACCGCCGCCCAGGTCGGATAATATCGCGCGAAGCCGCGCTGCGGGGCGATGCCGGGCAGGTCGGGCAGGCGGACGAGGATCGCGGCATAATCCGCCTCCGACAAATCCTCTTTCACGGCGACGGGCTGGAATCCCGATGCCGCTTTCAGGTCGCGCTCGATCCGCTCCATCGCGTCGCCGTCGAGCCGGAGCAGCGTCTTGAGCTGGCCGAGCACCAGGTCCCGGTTGTGCAGCCGGTCGGGGATGATGTCGATGCGCAGGCTGACGCGGTTGTTGGCCAGCGCCTTGCCGTTCCGGTCGACGATCCAGCCCCGCCGCGGCGGCACCAGCGTCAGGTTGACGCGGTTGCTTTCCGATTCCAGCACATAGCGGTCATTGTCGATGATCGAGATATAGCCCATGCGCGCGGCCAGCGCGGCGCCGACCAGCATCTGCCCGCCGCCCACCAGCAAGGTGCGGCGCGTGAACGTGAACCCCCTCGAGGCTTCCGTGATGGGCGGGCTTTTGCGCATGGGTAACTATCGGCGCCTCAAGCGGAAATTGTCAATCTGGCCGGTCAGGCGCAGGAACAGCGGCACCAGCAGCGCCGACAGGATGATCTGCGGCACCACCAGCCCCAGGACGCGCCCGGTATCGGCATGGGGGTGGGTGATCAGCGCGGCGAGCGCCTGCACGGCCGCGACGAGCAGCGCGGCGATCGCCCAGTCGTGATAGAAGCCGCGCCAATAGATGCGCTGCGAGGCATAATGGATGGCGATGCTGGCGAGCGTCCACAGGCCGACCGCCGTGCCGATCGGCGCGCCGCTGAACAGATCGTCCCACAGGCCCAGCGGCAGGCCGACCCACACCGGCCACATCTCCGTCCGCAAAAGCTGCCAGCACAGGAAGAACAGCAGCCCCAGCGGCGGCAGCACCGGCGAATTCGCGATCAGCGGCAGCATCAGCGGCAGCGCCGACGCGATCATTACGCTCGCGACCGGCACGAGCCGTATCCGCCACAGCGAGGGCGGTTCGCCGAGGCGCGGTCCTTTCTGGTTCATGGCGTCCCGGCGGGCGCGGAGGCGGCAGGGGGGGCGGGCGTGGGCGCCGCCTCGATATTGTCGGGCGTATAGGGGCGCAGCACCGACACGGCGTCGACCTTGCCGGGGTCGGCGAGCGGCCGCGCGAGCGCGCCGTCATCCTGGCGCCGCACGACGATGGCGACGGGGATATTGGGCGGATAGAGGCCGCCCGTGCCCGAGGTGACGAGGATATCGCCCGGCTTGAACGGATTGTTGGCGATGTTCAGCGTGCGGATGTCCAGATCGCCGTTGCCCTTGCCGGTCGACAGCGCGGGCAGGCCGTCGCGCGCGCGGCGTACCGGCACGACATTGTCGACATCGGCGAGCAGCAGCACTTGCGACACCGAAGGACCCGCGCTCAGCACGCGGCCGATCAGCCCGTCCGCGCCGCGCACGGGCTGCCCCGGCGCGATGCCGAGGTTGCGTCCGATGCTGAGCAGCGCGAGGCGCTTGCTGCTGGTCGAGGTCGATGTGAGCAGATAGCCGTTGGCGATCGCGTCCCTGTTGGTCTGCTGAAGCTGGAGCAGCGCCTTCAACTGGCGGTTTTCCTCCTGCATCGCGCTGGTCGCGACGAGCTGGCGCCGCGTTTCCGCCAGTTCCTTGCGCAGCCGCCGGTTCTGCGAACCCGCGCTGACATAGGCGGAGACGGCGTCGTCGATGCCGGAGATCGATCCCGTGACCGATCGCGTCACGCGCGCGATCGGCGCGGTGATTTCATGGCTCGCCACGCGCAGCTGGGCGAAGCCGACGGGATCGGCGACCGAAAGGATCGCCAGCAGCAAGCCCGCCACGGCGCCCGTCACCGCGACGACATAGGCCGCGAACAGGCTGTACTGCGCCTTGCGGGATTGCCCCGGACGTCGATGTGCCGGGCGAGCCATGGGGGACCTTTACCTCCGTCCGGATCAGGCTTGCTGGAGCACGCCGCGGAAGGCGGGGTCCTCCATCGCGCGGCCCGTGCCGATGGCGACGCAGGTCAGCGGGTCCTCGGCGACCGTGACGGGCAGGCCCGTCGCGTCGCGCAGCAACTCGTCCAGCTCGGCGATCAGCGCGCCGCCGCCCGTCAGGACGATGCCCTGGTCGACGATGTCGGCGGCGAGTTCGGGGGCGGTATTCTCCAGCGCGATGCGCACGCCCTCGACGATCGTGCCGATCGGTTCGGACAGCGCCTCGGCGATCTGCGCCTGGTTGATCGAGATTTCCTTGGGCACGCCGTTGACGAGGTCGCGGCCCTTGATGTGGATCGTCTGGCCGACGCCGTCCGCCGGAATGCGGGCGATGCCGAAATCCTTCTTGATCCGCTCCGCCGTCGATTCGCCGATGAGGAGGTTATGGTGCCGACGGACATAGGAGACGATCGCCTCGTCCATCTTGTCGCCGCCCGCGCGCACCGAGGTGGTGTAGGCGAGGCCGCGCAGGCTGAGCACCGCGACTTCGGTCGTGCCGCCGCCGATATCGACGACCATCGACCCGATCGGTTCAGTGACGGGCATGTCGGCGCCGATCGCGGCCGCCATCGGTTCCTCGATCAGCCACACTTCGCTGGCGCCCGCGTTCGACGCGGCGTCGCGAATCGCGCGGCGCTCGACGCTGGTCGAGCCGCTGGGCACGCAGATCACGATTTCCGGGCTGCGGAAGGCGTTGGGCTTGCCGCCGTGGACCTTGGTGATGAAATGCTTGATCATCTGTTCGGCGACATCGATGTCGGCGATCACGCCGTCACGTAGCGGGCGGATCGCCTCGATGCTGTCGGGGGTCTTGCCCATCATCAGCTTGGCGTCGTCGCCGACCGCCTTGACGCGCTTGATGCCGTTCAGCGTCTCGACCGCGACCACGGAAGGCTCGTTGAGGACGATGCCCTTGCCGCGCACATAGACGACCGTGTTGGCGGTGCCGAGGTCGATCGCCATGTCTTGGGAATTGAATTTGAACCAACGGGAAAAGAAGGACATCGATACTGCTTCCTGTCATCGGTGCCGCTGGCCCGGACGGACCATGTGCCCCTGTCGTGATATGTCCGCGCGCCCGGCCGGCACCAGCAGCAATCAGGGGAAGATTCCGGCTGGTCCGAGAGGACTGGCTGGATAAAATGATCAGGGCTGAGCGGATGGGTCGCGATTTGCGTCCGACTGCGCTAGGACAGCGATCATGTCAATACGCCGCCTGCCGGAAAAGCTCGTAAATCGGATCGCGGCCGGTGAAGTGGTCGAAAGACCCGCCGCGGCGCTCAAGGAACTGGTTGAAAATGCCATCGACGCCGGTGCGACTCGCATTTCGGTGCGAATCGCCGAAGGCGGGACCCTGCGGTTGGAGGTCGAGGACGACGGCTGCGGCATGACCGCCGCCGACATGGCGCTGGCGCTGGAACGCCACGCGACGTCGAAGCTGCCCGACGACGCGATCGAGGATGTGACGACGCTGGGGTTCCGGGGCGAGGCGCTGCCCTCGATCGCCAGCGTCGCGCGGCTGACGCTGGAAAGCCGCGTCGCGGGCGGCGACGGCTGGCGGCGCGTCGTCGATAACGGCGCGCTGGTGGCGGAGGGACCGGCGGCGCTGGCCAAGGGGACGCGCGTCGTGGTCGAGGATCTGTTCGCGCGCGTGCCCGCGCGGCGCAAGTTCCTGCGCAGCGCGCGCAGCGAATATGCCGCTTGCCTCGACGTGGTGCGGCGACTGGCGATGGCGCGGCCCGACATCGCGTTCGTGGTCGAGCATGACGGGCGGCGCGTGCTCGACGTGCAGGGCGGGCAGGACCGGCTCGCCCGCGTCGCCGCGCTGACCAGCCGCGACCTTGCCGAGAACAGCATCGGCGTCGATCTTGATCGGGGCGAGGTGCATCTGGGCGGCGTCATCAGCCTGCCGACCTACAATCGCGGCATCGCCGACCATCAATATCTGTTCGTCAACGGGCGGCCCGTGAAGGATCGGCTGCTCGTCGGGGCGTTGCGCGGCGCCTATGCCGATCTGCTCGCGCGCGACCGCCATCCCGTCGTCGCGCTGTTCCTCGACGTGCCGACGCAGGAAGTCGATGTGAACGTCCACCCCGCCAAGACCGAAGTGCGCTTTCGCGACCCGCAGCTTGTGCGCGGGATGATCGTCGGCGGCTTGCGCCGCGCGCTCGACGAGCATGGATTCCGCAGCGTCCAGCGCCCTGCCGAGGCGGCGCTGGCGGCATGGCGGCAGGAGCCGGTCGCGCCCGTGCCCACGGCGGAACCGGCGGCGGGCTTTTTGTTCGGCGCGCCGTCCGAAACGATCGCGCGCGTCTATGATCGGCCTGTCCGCTTCACGCCCGCGTCCGCACCGATAGCGGGCCGCGCCGAAGTGGCGGAAGCCCCGCCGCCGGACACCGCCGCGCATCCGCTCGGCATCGCGCGCGGACAGATCGCCAACACCTATATCGTCGCGGAGGCGGAGGACGGGCTGGTCATCGTCGACCAGCACGCCGCGCACGAGCGGCTGGTGCTGGAACGGCTGCGCCGCGGCATGGCGGGGCAGGCGGTGCCGTCGCAGGGCCTGCTGCTGCCCGAAGTCGTCGAACTCGATG
>PHEM01000132.1 GCA_002842935.1 Alphaproteobacteria bacterium HGW-Alphaproteobacteria-13
GGCTGCGCCCAGTCGCTGCCGATGCGGAACTGGACCGGGCCGACGAGGATGCGCGTGCTGTGCCTCACGCCTCCTCCGCCACCAGTCCCATGGCCGCAAGCTCGGCCAGCCGCTCGGCGAGGATCGCCTTCGCATCCCCTTCACTCTCGATGTCGAAGGCCATCGCCAGCCGCTTTGCCAGCAGCGCCGCGTTGCACGGCCCATTGTCCATCATCGCGATGATCTGGGGCATCGGCGACACGACAAGGTGCGTCTGCATCGACCGCCGGTCGAAAATGGCGGTGATATCGCCCAGCGGCTCGATCCGCAGCGCGCTGCGCGGGGCCGCGCGATAGCTGCGGTCAGCCATGGTTTTCGGCGGCGGTCGTCAGCTTGGCGAGGATCGTCATCAGCGCCGCGCGCTCGGCGGCAGTGATGGCCGATTCGAGCCGCGCCTCGCTCGCCAGCGCCGCGGGCACGATGGCCTCGTAAAGCGAGCGGCCGGTTTGCGTAAGTTCAAGATGGTGCGAGCGCCCGTCGGCTTCATGCGCCTGGCGCGCGATCAGTTGCCGGTCGGCCAGCGTCCTGGCCGCGCGATTCACCGTCACCTTGTCCATGCGCGTCGCCGCGACCAGTTCGCGCTGCGTCCGGGACCTCCCGTCGCCGAGCACGGTCAACAATCGCCATTCGGGATTCTTCAGGCCAAAACGGTTCTGATATTCGACCGCGATCCGGCTCGACAGCGCATAGGAGGCGACCGACAGGCGATACGGCAGAAAATTGTCGAGATTCAACTTTTTCGCCGCCATGCCGCCCCACTCGTCCCTGGCTCACTCATTTCGGATACGGCCTACCCTATGCGCCCGCACGGGCGCTGTGAAGGTCAGAAACTCAGCCGCACGCCGCCCCACAGCGTGCGCGGCGTCGCGCGCTCGACGATACCGGCGGAGGAAATGGCGGCGGGAACGAGCGCGTTGGTCAGATTCTCGCCGCGCGCCTCGATGCGGATCGCCTCCGTGAGCTGCCACGACAATCCGGCATCGAGCGTCAGCACATCGTCGAGCCGCTGCAGGCCGAGGTCATCCTCATTCTGTTTGCCGATATAGCGCAGCGTCGCAAAGCCCCCCAGCGGGCCGTCGCCATCGCTGCGCAGCGACAGGCTGCCGCCGGTCTTGGCGATCTGGGCCGGGCGGCGTCCGTCGAGTGCCGCCGCCACGCCCGAGGCGTCGACCTTCGCATCGGTGAAGGCCCATGTCGCGCGCAGCGTCGCCGGGCCGATCCGCTGCTCCGCGGCCAGTTCGACGCCCTTGCTGTCGATGGCGTCGAGATTCTGCCGCTGGCTGAGGTTCGGGGCGAGCGTCACATTGGCGATGGCGTTTTCCAGCCGGTTGGCGAACAGCGTGACCGACAGCTTCGTGCCGGGCGCCGTCCAGTCGATCCCGGCTTCGCCGCCCCACAGCCGTTCGGGCTTCAGCGTTTCGTTCGCGGTCGTCGTATCGGCGCCGACGCGGAACGGACGGTAAAGTTCGTTGAGCGTCGGCAGCCGCCAGCCGCGATAGCCCGCCGCGCGTAGCGCGAACGCCCCCGATGTCCAGCGCACGCCCGCGCGCCCGCTGCCTTCCCAGCCCTGTCGCGCCGCAAAGCTCAGGTCGGTGAGCGTCGATCCGCCGATATTGCGCTCCAGCCGATAGCCTTCGCCGATCCACCAGCGATCGACGCGGCCGCTCAGCGTCCAGAGGAAGCCGTGCTCCGCATTGCCCGATGTCCATTCGGCGAAGGCGCCGACCGTGTCGCTGCTGCCGCCCGCGACGCGATGCCGCCCCGGAACGGTGCCGGAGAAGAAGAAATTTTCCTCCGTGCGCCCCGTGGTGCGCCGCCAGTCAGCGCCGAGGCGAAGCGGATTCGCCCCGCCGATCGCGGGCCGAACCTCGAACCGCGCGCCAAGCCCCGTCGCGGGCACGCGCTGGAACAGCGCGGGCGCGACGCTGCCGCGCCCCGCCGCCACGCTCGCGAAGCCGCTGTCGAAATCGCGAAGCTGGATATAGGCGAGCGCGATCCATTGCGCCGCGCCCGCCGGATCGCGGACGAAGCGCAGGCTGGCGTCGATGCCGTCGAAACGGCTCGTCGTGAAATCGGTGCCGCGATCGCGCCGGTCGGAAAAGCCGCGCAGGCTCGCCTCGACCCGGCTGTCGGTCCCGGCGTCGAAACGCAGGCGCAGGCCCAGCCCGCCCTGCTCATAGGCCGCCGCGCGATCGACGGCGCCGCGCTGGCCCTTCACGACCGGAATGAAGCCGTCGCCCCGGCTATAGCGCCCGTCGACGGCGACCTGCCCGCTGCCGATCCGCCCGCCGACCGACGCCGAGGCGTCCCAGCCGTCGCGACTGCCATAGGCAAGACTTGCCTCCGCGCCGCGCGTCATCTCCGAATGCAGGCCGATCGTCCCCGCCAGCGCGCCCGGTCCATCGGCGCCGCTGCCGCCGCCGCGCGCGACGATGATGCCGCCCAGGTTGATCGCGTCATAGGCCGACCAGGCGACCCAGCCGCCGAAGGGGTCGGCCTGCGGCACGCCGTCGAGCGTCACCAGCGCCCGGCTCGACGCATTGCCGCCCAGCCCGCGCAGCGTCACGCCCTGACTGGTCGGATGCGCCGTGCGCCCGTCGGACCGGCGGAACTGGACGATCCCGCCCTCATCGCGCAGCCGGTTCTCGACCCGCGTGCCGAAACCGGGGATGAGATCGTCGATCAGCGTGCTGCCCTGTATCCGGTCGCCCTCGGCGGGGCGGAGCGCGCCGCTCCCCGTGACGACGATGACTTCCTTCGCGGCGGGGGTGGAAGGATCATAGTAATGGACTTCACTCTCGTCCTGCGCCATCGCCGCTACCGGCAACGCCAGTGCGGAAATTCCGATCAGCAACCGCATCATGCCCCTTTCACCGTGTCGGGATGCGCCTTCCGGAACGCTTCCAGTTCATTGCACGCCGCATCGACCGCGACGAGGCGCGGATAGGCGTCCAGCGGCACGTCGAACCGCCGCGCATTATAGATCTGCGGCACAAGGCAGCAGTCGGCAATGCCCGGCGTTTCCCTGCCCAGATAGGTGCCATCCCCCGCCATCGCTTCCAGCGCGTCGAGTCCTTCGACGATCCAGTGGCGATACCAGCGGTCCTTGGTCTGTTCGTTCAGCCCCAGATCCTTCGTCAGATATTTGAGCACGCGCAGATTGTTGAGCGGATGGATATCGCACGCGACGACCTGCGCCTGCGCCAGCGCGACGGCGCGCGGCATGGCTTCGTCGGGGATCAGGCGCGGCTCTGGAAAGGCGCGGTCGAGCCAGTCGATGATCGCCAGGCTCTGGATGATCGGTTCCCCATCCGCGACCAGCATCGGCACGAAGCCCTGCGCATTCTGTTCGAGATAGGCGTCGCTGCGCTGATCGCCCGCGATCAGGCTCACGTCCGCCCGCTCATAGGCGAGACCCTTCAGGTTCAGCGCGATGCGGACGCGATAGCTTGCCGAGGACCGGAAATAATCGTGGAGGACAAGAGAGGTCATGAAATTCCGCTTGTTACGTCACTGCCCGAATCTGACCTGCCGTCGAGATTTCGCGCCCGACTGACGAATATGGGCGGGGTCCCCATCATTCAAGCCCGGATGCGTCTTATTCCTTCCCAAGGGCGGATGCGCGCGGCCCATGCCGTCAGCCTGCCCTTCATCCACGCCGACACGGGCCGCTCCCAATAATAGGTCAGCGCATGGGCCAGCAACAACGCACAGCCGAGCGCGATCGCAAAGGAGAGCCACGGCCCGGCGCCCATCGCCTGAAGCCGGCCGATCACCGCATAACCCAGCATCTGATGCGTCAGATAGAGCGCATAGGAAATGCCGCCGAGCCAGACGAACGGCCGGGCAAGCCGCCCCGGCTGCCATCGCGACAAGCAGGCGACGCTCATCACCGCCACGATCAGCGCGACGACGATCAGCCCATGCCATCCGTCATAAAGCGCCTCGACGAGCGGAGCGGCAGGCAGGACCGCCGCCTGGACGAGCGAGAAGCCGCGCGTGCGCAGCAGATAGAGCGCAAGGCCGCAGCCGAACAGCTCCGCATATTGATGGAGCATCAGCAGCAAGTGCAGCGGATGGGGGATATAGGGCGCGGCGAACCGGAACAGCACCGCCCCCGCCAGCATATAACAGGGCAGGAAGGGAAGGATGCGCGGCCCGCACAGGCGCAGCGCCGTGAAGAGAAAGGCATAGAAGCCCAGCTCATAGGCGAGGCTCCAGTAAACGCCGTCCACATCCGCCACACGGACATAGCTTTGCAGCATCGTCAGGTTGACCAGAAACTGGCCGGGCGTCACGTCATAATCGACCCAGTGCGACAGGCTCAGCAACGCGAAGGTCGTCAGGCAGGCCAGCCAATAGACGGGATAGAGCCGCGTGAAGCGCGAGATCAGGAATTGGCTGGCCGTGCTGCGCTCCAGCGACATCAGGATCACGAACCCCGACACGATGAAGAACAGATGGACGCCATAGCCGCCCTCGCCGAACGTCAGGGGAATCGGCCGGGCGGCGGGCACGAAGCGCGGCAGGATGACGCTGTAATGGAACAGCAGCACCGCCAGCGCCGCGATACCGCGCATGATGTCGAGGCTTTGCAGCCGGATGCGGGGCGCCTCTTCGGTCATGGCGCCGTCGCCGCCACGCCGTTGATCGCCGCACTCACCACAAGGCCCCCGGCGCGATTCAGATGCAGGCCGTCGCCGCTGTCATAGGCGGGCCGCAGCGCGCCGTCCCCGCCCGCCAGCCGCGCGGTCAGGTCGAGGAAGCGGCAGCGATCGCGGCACGCCGCCGCGAGCAGCGCGTTGGTGCGCGCGATCCTTGCTTGCAGGCCGGGCCGCGCGGGCGTCGCCGCGACAGGCGCGATCGACACCAGCCACAGCGGCGTGTCCGCCGGAACCGCGCGCTCGGCGTCCGTGAAGGCCGCGCGAACGCTTTCCGGGTCGCGGCCGTGCAGCAGGTCGTTGACTCCCGCCCACAGCACGACGGCCCTTGCCTCGCGCGGCTGGCGATAATCGGCGATGCGGCGCACGATATGGCGCATCGTGTCGCCTCCGGCCGCAAAATTATAGGCGGGCAAGTCCAGCGCCGCGCCGTCGAGCCGCTGCATCTGGCTGTCGCCGATCAGCAGCAGCCGCCCGCCTTGCGCATCGGCGTCGATGGCGCGGAACAGCCGGTGGCTTTGCGCCACATAGGGGCTTGGTTCGGGCTGCAACCACGCCGCGCGCCAGCGCTGCGCGTCGATCAGGTCGGGACGCAGCAGGGCCAGCGCCACGACAAGGTGCAGCGCCGCGATATAGACAAGCCCCAAAAGGATGCGCACGCTTTCCCCGCCCCGCTGACATTCAGGCGGACCCTAATCACGCGGTCTTAAGATTTCGCCACCGCGCATCCGGCGTCCCTCAGGGCGCGTCGCCCAATATCCAGTCGACGCCCGCCGCGACATGAATGCGCGTCGTGTCATAGATAGGCAGGATATTGGCGTCGGGATCGACCAGCATGACCAGTTCGGTGCAGGCCAGCACCAGCGCCTGCACGTCCTGCTTGGCGATGTCGGTGATGAAGGTGCGCATCGTCCGGCGCGAATCCTCCGTCACCTTGCCCTGCATCAGTTCGTCATAGACGATGTTGTCGATCGCCTCGGCGCGGTTCGCATCATAGGGCGCGAGCGTCAGCCCATGGCGCACCAGCCGCTGGCGGAACCAGGCGCCCGTCATCACATTGTGCGTGCCGATCACGGCGGCCGACTTGATGCCGTCGGCCTTCATCTTCTCGCCGGTCACATCGACGATATGGATCAGCGGAATCGAGATGGCGGCGGCGACGTCGTCCGCCACCTTGTGCATCGAATTGGCGGCGATCATCAGCGCCGTCGCGCCCGCCGTCTCCAGCCGCCGCGCGGAGGCGATCAGCACCTCTTTCGCATGGTCCCACTGCTCGGGCGTCGAAAGCCGCGACAGCTCGCAATAATTCAGGCTTTCCATCAGGATCGGCGCCGAACAGGACGATCCCACGCGCTTTTGCACGCCCATGTTGAGATAGCGGTAATAAAGCTCGGTCGATGCCCAACCCATGCCGCCGATCAGACCGATCTTACGCATAAAATCCCTTGTCCCAAAAACACGTCGCCCCCGCGAAGGCGGGGACCGCAGGCAGCCTTGCGCCACCTCGATAGCGGCCCCCGCCTTCGCGGGGGCGACGGTTTATGTCAATGGCCGCCGCCGTTGAGGGCCTTGACGATGTCGTCGGCCATCTTCTTGGCGTCGCCGAGCAGCATCATCGTCTGGTCCATGTAAAAGACGTCGTTGTCGACGCCCGCATAGCCGACCCCGCCCATCGAGCGCTTCACGAACAGCACCGTCTTGGCCTTTTCGACATCGAGGATAGGCATGCCGTAAATGGGCGAGGTCTTGTCGGTCTTCGCCGCCGGGTTGGTCACATCGTTGGCGCCGATCACGAAGGCAACGTCGCACTGCGCGAACTCGTTGTTGATGTCCTCCAGCTCGAACACTTCGTCATAGGGGACGTTCGCCTCGGCCAGCAGCACGTTCATATGGCCGGGCATACGGCCCGCGACGGGGTGGATCGCATATTTGACGTTGACGCCTTCCTTTTTGAGGAGGTCGGCCATCTCGCGCAGCGCGTGCTGCGCCTGCGCGACCGCCATGCCGTAACCGGGGACGATGATGACATTCTCGGCCTGGCTCATCAGGAAGGCGGCGTCGTCGGCACTGCCGGGCTTCCACGGACGCTGTTCCTTCGCGCCGCCGCCCGCGCCGCTCGAATCGTCGGCGCCAAAGCCGCCCGCGATCACGCTGATGAAGCTGCGGTTCATCGCCCGGCACATGATATAGGACAGGATCGCGCCCGATGCGCCGACCAGCGCGCCAGTGATGATCATCGCCGTGTTATGGAGCGTGAAGCCCATCGCGGCGGCCGCCCATCCCGAATAGCTGTTCAGCATCGACACGACGACCGGCATGTCCGCGCCGCCGATCGGGATGATCAGCAGGAAGCCGATCAGGAAGGACAGACCCGTGACCGTCCAGAACACCCACGGCGACTGGTCGGTGGTGAAATAGGCGACAAGCCCGATGATCCCCGCCAATGTGCCGAGGTTAATGACATGCCGCAGCGGCAGCATGATCGGCGCGCCCGACATATTGCCGTTGAGTTTCAGGAAGGCGATGACCGAACCCGAAAAAGTGATCGCGCCGATCGCGATACCCAGCCCCATCTCGATGCGGCTGACCGTGAAGATCTGCCCCGCCTCATCGGCGATGCCGAAAGCCCCCGGATTGAGGAAGGCCGCTGCCGCCACGGCGACGGCGGCGAGACCGACGAGGCTGTGGAAGGCCGCGACGAGCTGCGGCATCGCCGTCATCGCGATCTTGCGCGCCATGACGATGCCGATCACCGCGCCGATGGCGATGGCGCCCAGCACTTCGACCGGGTTGGCGAGTTCGTGCGTCAGCAGCGTCGTGACGACCGCGATTGCCATGCCCGCCATGCCGAAGCGGTTGCCGCGCCGCGACGAAGCGGGCGAGGACAGCCCGCGCAGCGCGAGGATGAAGAAAACCCCGGCGACCAGATAGGCGACCGCCGCCCAGGTCTGGGCAGACGTCGCATCGCCCGCCGCACCGGCGGAAAGAAGCAGCGAAAAGCTCATCTTAGCGCTCCTTCTTCTTGTACATCGCCAGCATACGCTCGGTGACCGCGAAGCCGCCGAAGATATTGACGCTCGCCATCACCACGGCGGCAAGGCCCAGCCATTTGGAGACCGGCGATCCGGCCGCGGCGCTCGCAATCAGCGCGCCGACGATGATCACCGACGAAATCGCGTTGGTGACGCTCATCAACGGCGTGTGCAACGCCGGAGTCACTGACCAGACGACAAAATAGCCGACGAAGCAGGCCAATATGAAAATCGAAAATATCGCGATGAAATCCACGGCGCGCTCCCCTGCTGATTCCGCTTGGGGCACCTATTGCCGCGCGGATAGGGGCGTGTCGACTCCAAAGCGATCAAAAAATCGCAGGCCCGCATTCCACAGAACGCGAAATGCGGGCCATCGGCGAGTTGAAGCGCCGTGCTTAAATCTGCATCACGCGAATCCGTTCGTGTCGAGCGAAGTCGAGACACCCATCGTCGTGGTGCAAGGCCGATGGGTGTCTCGACTTCGCTCGACACGAACGGGACGATGGATCGGATTTAA
>PHEM01000133.1 GCA_002842935.1 Alphaproteobacteria bacterium HGW-Alphaproteobacteria-13
CGGCGGGAGTTCATCGCCATTGACGGTGCCACATGCCGTGCGCTTCATCGCAGGCCGCTCAGCTTGCGCTGCGGCTTTGGTTCGCGCCGCCGGAACCTCGTTCTGCGTCGAAGCGTCGCGCACAATGTGGAGGGGAATGCGTGCTTCCCGGAGCCGGTCGGCAAGGTTCGCCTGGATGCCGCCGCCGCTGCACACCACCGCCTCGACAGGCTTGAAGGCGAGCATGCGAGCGTTGCGCTGATAGGGTGCCGAAGGTCCCCGCGAGGTATCGGGCTTGCACAGGATCACCGGCACATTGTGACGCGATGCCCAGGCCGCCGCGATCACGTCCGCGCCCTTGTTCTGGGCGGTCGTTGCCAGCGCCATCGATGGGACCCGGGAATGGATCGCATCGAGATAGTCTTCAACGAGGGCAATGTCAGTGAACTGCTGTCCGCCCGAGAACACCACGACCGGACCTGATGGGGCGAACTGTTCGCGCCGCTGCGCCTTCTGTGCCGCGAGATAGTCGCGCGCTTCGATCATCGAGGCATTGGTCTTGGACGACACCCTGGACCCACGCACCGGCGAGAAGGGCCGACCAGTTTCGACAAGGTAGATCCGCGCGGCATGGTCGCGCATGCACTCCATCGCATCGCGGCATTCGGCGAGGCTGCGGGCCTGCATGGTGAGGTCCTCAAGGTCGGTCGCGTAGACCTCGCTAGGATCGTATTCGCGCAGCTTCTCCTGCAACCGGTTAGCCATGGAATCCTCGCGGTCATCGAGGCGTTTGGCGACAACATGGAAGCTATTGGCCACGCCCCATGCGACTTCGCTCGCGAAGTCCTCCATCCGGGTGTCGCGGAACAGGTCAAAGACCGATGCCAGCATCATCTCGATCGCCGCCTGCGCCACCTCGGGATCGGGCATTTCGACAGCGCTCGGTTCATGCTCGATCGAGAGCTTGGCCAGTTCGGTCTGCTCCATGAATGCCCGGGCGTAGTCGGGCGTGGCGATTTCGCGCGCATAGTGTTCGGCCAAGTCGGCGAAGTTCGAGAAACGGTCCGTCATGATAACCTCCAAAAGGAATTGTCTCTCATCACGCTGATGAAAGATGCCCATCGGAAGGACGCCGGAGTCAGGCGGTCAGGGACGGCGGCGCGCACGCGCTGCCGCCGCGAGTAGCGGGCGTGGGGGGAGCCGATTTTTGCTCGCAAGGCGCTAGCCGCAGCAGGCCAAAATCGGGGGGCACCCGCGATCCTTGACGGCCGCCAATCTCCCAGGCGTCATACTATGGCGATGCTGATTTCGCTCAGCCACCGAGATGAGAGAGAGATTACGGTTTTGCCCCCGAACCCCATTTGGGCGTTCGGGGTTAACCGCAAAACGCCATGCTCTCTTCGCCCCGCTTGATTGCGGTGGCCGAAGGATGTTGGTGGGTTTTCGCGGGGCGCCCTGGCTGCGTCGTCGTCGGCGCGGCCAGCAACAAAATACGGACCCCTTGCCGGAGCAAGTCAGTCGGCCCGTGGCCCGGTGCATCGCACGGGCGCGGGACGGCGACCAAGGCGTAGTGCAAGAGTGCCGGCGGCCCAGTGCAAGAAACCCCGCACCCGCAGGAGCGCGCCACATGGCGCGCGGGACCGAGTGCGGCAATTTTAATGGGGCCGCTCCTTCACGTCTGACCGGCGATGTCCGGCACCCTGTTGGTCATCATCAGCGAACTTGCGGAACGCCTGTGGCGATGATCGGCAGGCATGCGGTGACTATGATCATCATGGTCATCAAGAGGTCTTTCACGACGGTATGGTTTGTTAGAAATATGTATGCTAGTTTCTAACGAAAGGAGCACACGAATCATGTCCGCCATGGCCGACAAGATCATGAAGCGCATTCGCGCGAAGGGGCGGGGGTGGGTGTTTACCCCCAAGCATTTCATCGACTTCGGCACACGCGGCTCGGTCGACATGGCACTGTCGCGCCTGGCGCAGGCTGAGGAGATTCGCCGGATCGGGCGCGGCCTCTACGACTATCCTCAGTTGCACGACAAACTGGGCGCGCTGACACCCGATGCCGAGATGATCGCCCAGGCTGTATCGGCGCAAAGCGGCGACCGGCTCGCGCCCTCGGCAGCGGCAGCGGCCAACAGGCTTGGCCTGTCGACGCAAGTCCCTGCCAGGACAAGCTATGCGACGACAGGACGAACCCGCGTGCGCCAGGCCGCTGGCCGAAGCGTCACGCTGAAGCACAGCCGCGCACCAGTGCTGGGCAATGCCTCGGAGGCTGCCAACGGCGTGGTCCAGTATCTGGCTGGACTGGGGCGCGCCAACGTCGATGCTGATGCGATTTCGCTGCTTGCTGCGCGGCTTGATGACAAGGACGTGCAGGCACTGATCAAGGGCCGCGCGCAGATGCCCGGTTGGATGGGTGATGTCGTGCTGAAGATCGGGGCGGCGCATCATGGATGAATTTGCCCGGCGGCCTGCCGACGATCGGCGGGCGTTCTTTGCCGAAGCAGCCGCACGCCGCGACCTCACGCCGCTCATCGTCGAGAAGGATTTCTGGGTGTGCTGGACTCTGCGCCGGCTGATGGGCGTTCCCGAGCTGGCCAAGGTCCTGACCTTCAAGGGCGGGACTTCGCTCTCGAAGGCATTCGGGATCATCAAACGGTTTTCAGAGGACATCGATCTCACCATCAATCGCGCCGCGCCGCTGCTCGGCGAGGTTGCTTCGCCGATCGCGAACGACATCAGCGGCAAGGAGCGCGAACGACGCGGCAAGGCGCTCGGCGCTGCCGCCCAAGAGTGGGTCGGGACGATCCTCCTGCCGACGCTCGCGCAAGCGATCGAGGATGCCCTGGGCACCCGTGAGGGTTGGAGCATCGAGGCCGATCCCGATGACAAGGATCGGCAGACCGTCTTGTTCAATTACCCGTCATCCTCGGGCTACGGTCTCGACTATGGCAATAGTTATGGGGGGCGTACCGGCTACGTGCAGCCACGGATCAAGCTCGAGTTTGGGGCAAGGGGAGACCCTGAACCCTTCGAGCAGCAGGACATCCTGCCCTATGTCGCCGAGGACTTTCCGGGCCAGGTGCCTGATGCAGTGACTGCCGTGCCAACGCTTGCGCTCGAACGGACCTACTGGGAAAAGGCGACGATCCTGCATGCGCTGCACCACAGCGGCAAATTGCGGCCAGGTCTGTCGCGGCACTTCTACGATGTGTTCATGCTCGACGCTTCCGGGATTACCGAGCGGGCGCTGACCGAGCGTGTGTTGCTGGAGCAGGTCGTCAAGAACAAGAGTTTGCTCTTCGCTGATGCCAAGGCCTCCTACGGCACGGCGCAGCTCGGCACACTGCGGCTCTCGGTCACTGACGGGATGCGCGACGAACTTGCGGCGGACTACGCCGCCATGGCGGAAATGTTCATGGAGGATCCGCCGGCCTTCGACGAGCTGGTGTCTCGCCTCGCGGATATTGAAGGGCGGATCAATGCGGCCGGCTAGCCCGCAAGGGCACCGGCAAGGCGATGGGAGAAATCCACATGATTTGTTGGAGACGCAGTCAATCCAAGGCGGGCAATGACATCTCTACTTGGCCCCGAAATCCAAGATCGATAATAATGATTATGTTAATTAAAACAATGGCTTAGGCTGGTTTATACGCTCAGCCAGCGTCAGCTGCGCCGAACGCAACGCCGAGTTTCTTGCGCGGCTTTGCCGTCTTCGCGGGTGCGGCCTTGGTCTTCGGCTTTTGTCCGGGCTTGCGGCCAAGGCCGATACGGACCGCCAGTTCCTTGCGCTTGGCGGCGTAGTCGGGTGCGACCATCGGATAATCAGCCGGTAGGTTCCAACGCATGCGGTACTCGGCCGGTGTTAGGCCGTGATCGGTGCCGAGGTGACGCTTGAGCATTTTCATCTTCGCGCCGCAGTCGAGACAGGTCACGGCTTCGGGCTTGACCGACGAGCGGACCGAGACCGCAGGAGTGAGCTTTTCCTCGACCGGCTCGGGCGCCTGGCCGAGCACGGCCAGCGAAGCATAGACCGACTGGATCAGGCCCGGCAGATCACTGGCCGAGACCGAATTGTTGCTGACATGAGCGGAAACGATGTCCGCAACGTGGTCCAGCAGGGTTTCATCGGCCATGATCTTTGCGCTTCCTCGAATTGGCGATGCTGGACCCTATGGGTCCATGCGAGAAATTGCCAGTTCACGCGCGTGTATTCATGGGAAACATGAACAAAAAAATGGGACCAGCATTGCTGCCGGCCCCGTGAAAGTCTTGGGAGAGGATGCCTGAAAGGCAAACCTGATATGGGTCGAGGCAGTTCATGCTGCAATTGCGAAAAGAGCGTGGCTTGTTGAATTATTCGCACCGCGGACTGTTCGAGACACCCGAAGGGAGGCGGCGCTGCCGCCTCCCGGTCTCGGATCAGAGGAAGAGGACTTCCTCGGAGACAATCTCGACCGCGTAGCGCTCGACGCCCTCCCGGTCGGTCCACTTCGAGTAGTGAAGGCGGCCCTGGACCTCGACCAGATCGCCCTTCTTCTTGTGCTTGGCGACCGACGTGCCGAGACCGTTGAAGGCGGTAATGCGGTGGAACTCGGGGATCGTCTCGGTGTAGCCCGCCTCGTTCTTGACCGTCTTGCCGTCGACCAGCTTGGGGCGATCGGTGACGAGAGTGAAAGAGGTGATGGCGGTCTCGCCGGCGTGGCGGGTTTCGGGGGCGGACGCGATGCGGCCGATCAGGATGACGAGGTTCTTCATGGGTGTTCTCCGGTCTTGAATTCGGCGGAACCGCCCGCCGATGAACACCACAGGCAGGGCCAAAGGCCCGGGCCCGCACCGAGCGCCAAGAATCACGCAGGCGCGAGGGAAACCCAAAAGCGAGGAGTGGTGCGGCAAGCCCGCAGGGCTTCACGGTCCGCTGCCTTTGGGTTGCGGCCAGGGACTGGCGCTGCAGGGTTCATCGGCAAACGAAGGGCGGTTTCGCCAATTCATGTCGGAATTGAGCAAGACCCAGGACCCGTCAGCCCTGGTCGATTTTCAGCCCAGCCCTGGATCTGCCGCGCGGCGCATGCGCGCCCCACCCTCTCCGGCACCGCCCGCCCTCCCCGGCGGGAATGCCAGAATGCGGTGCGCCGACCATAGCCCCAGCCACCAATGCCGCCGCAGGCCTTGGCACCGGACCTGCACCAGTCAGTGCGCCCGAGATCCGTGCAGCCTTCCACCGCAGTGGACCCTCAGCGCCAGGGTTTGGCGAGACCCTGCGAGATGAGGTAGTCACCGGCATCAACGCCGCCCACCGAGACGGTGGCCAGCGTCCGCCCATACCGATCGGTCCCGAGCCGCTCGATCATCACGCGGCCCCGCGACAGCAGCCGGACCAGCGCCGCCCGCGAGGCCTCG
Source organism: Alphaproteobacteria bacterium HGW-Alphaproteobacteria-13 (assembly GCA_002842935.1). Taxonomy (GTDB): domain Bacteria; phylum Pseudomonadota; class Alphaproteobacteria; order Sphingomonadales; family Sphingomonadaceae; genus Sphingopyxis. Next base: position 5,388 of record PHEM01000133.1, read on the forward strand.
CCCGCACGATAATCGCACCATGCGTAGGACGCTCGGCGGTCATGGCACTTGGGACTGTCGGACAGTTCGGGGGCATCGATGTTGGCGATGCGCACCTTCTCGCGGCCGCAGCGGATGGTGTCGCCGTCGTGGACCGTTGGAGAAAGACACAGGACGGCGGCGGCAAGCAAGACAGGCATGCCCGCAAGCCTAGCGCGCCACGTCCTTCGCGCCAATGGCCCCGATCGTCACCCGCAGGGCCGGCATCCATGCCGGCGAGCTTGGGTGGGCGGCGGTGCAACAGCGCCGACGCGCGCCCTAGCGAGTAGAGCGGGTTGCCCCCAGGCCGCGCGGGGCGCGGGCGCCGGGGTGCCCCTTCCCCGCCGCTCCCTCGCCAACCTTCCCGAAGCCCGGTATCATCGCCCTCTCAGATATCTCCCGGGACCCGCTGCCGCAGGCAGGGCCGTGTTCAATCTCCAAGGAGGAGACCCGATGGTTGATCATTCAGACATGCCAAGCGCACTGCAGGTGGCACAGGCCGTGTCGGCAGTTCTGGGCAAGAAGCTCGCCGATCAAAGCGCCAGCGAGATCGTCCTGACCCGCGAGGAAGCAGCCTTGTGCCTCGGGCTTGCCGAGGGCGTGGCCGAGAACCTGGCACAAGGCGAGCCGGACGGCAGCTGAAAAGGAAGCCCTGCGTGGCCCCTAGCGGACCGACAGCCCGAGTTCGCTGAGCAATTGCCCGGCCTGTTCGCGCGAAATCGTCGCCCCGCGAAACAGGTTTGCATCGACCAGGCGCAGCCCGCCAAGGTCTGCGCCGCGCAAGTCCGACGCCTCGAAGCGCGAGCCTGCCACCATCGCCTCGCGCAAGGAACAGTCCTCGAACACCGTCATGCGGAAGTCCCCCTTGCGCAGGTCCGCACCGGAGAGGTCGACTTTGCGCAGGGTTTCCTTGCGGAACGAGAAGCCGGGCAGCTTGGCGCTGACCAGCAGGACTTCCTCGAAGTGGATATGCATGGCGCGCGCTTCGGCAAAATCCGCGCCGGTGAGCTTCGTCCCGGCGAACTTCGCGGACGTCAGCGTCGCGCGCCGCCACGATGAGTTGTTGAAGTCCCCGCCCGAGAACGCCGCTTCGCTGAGATTGGCACCGACGAAGCTGACGAAGGGTGCCCGGCAGGACTGCCAGACCGAACCTTCCAGTTTGGTCCCGCTGCAGTTGGCCTTGCGCAGATTGCTGCGTTCGAACCGCCAGCCCGTCAGGTCAAGCCCGGAGAGGTCGGCCTCCTCGAGGTCGCAATCGGTCACAACCTCCGGCGCGCCGCCGGCAAGGGAAGCAAGATCGCTGCGCGCCAGCGTCCGGCCGGAAAGGCCGCGAGGAGAAAACAGGTCGTCCATCCCCCTGCCCTAGCCGTCAGTGCCCGGGTCCGCTAGGTTTGCGGCAATGACCGAAATGCGCGCAAACTTGCCGATCGTGCTGTTCGCGGCCCAGGCCGCGTTCGAAGAATGGCTTGGGCAGCAGCAGGATGGGGCCGCCGGAGCGTGGCTGCGCATGGCGAAGAAGGGGGCTGCAATTACCAGCCTGACCAAGGCGGAAGCGATCGATGCCGCGCTGTGCCACGGGTGGATCGACGGCCAGCTCGATAAATACGATGCGGAGAGCTGGCTGATCCGCTTCACGCCGCGCGGGAGCCGCAGCAAGTGGTCCGAGGTCAACCGCACCCGGGCCGAGGAACTGATCGCTGCAGGGCGCATGCGCCCGCGCGGGCTTGCGGAAGTAGAGCGCGCAAAGGCCGACGGCCGCTGGGCGGCGGCCTACGCCCCGTCGAGCACCGCCAAGGTTCCCGAGGATCTGGCCGAAGCGCTGGCCCGCAGCCCCAAGGCAAAGGCGTTCTTCGCCACGCTGACGGGCGCCAACCGCTATGCGGTGCTCTACCGCATCGGCGCGGTCAAAAGGGCCGAGACCCGCGCGCGCAAGATCGCCGCGTTCGTCGCCATGCTCGAACGCGGCGAGACCGTGCACGGCTGAGCGGCGCAAGCGGCAGCCCCGCTGCGCGCCATCTTGCCGGAGGCGCGCACCCGGCATAGACTGACCCCAGCGAGCCCATGCGGGGCCCCGCGAAACCTGAAGGAGAAGCGCGAGAGGTCGAACGGGCAGCGTCGATCGCGAGAAATTGGAGACACCCAATGATCCAGCGATACCGTGTGCTCGGCCGCAGCGTGGCCGAAGGCGATGACTTTCAGCAGCTGCTTGCCAAAGCCTACGCGCAAAAGGCTCAGGTCCTGTGCGAATGCCGCAAGGGGACCGACTTGCCGCTCTACATTGCGCACCGCAATGACCGCTATGTGCTGGCGCGCTGGCCGGGCTCTGGCGCGCGCCATGCGACCGCCTGCGATCACTACGAGGCGCCGGATTACCTGACCGGCATGGGCCAGGTGCGCGGCAGCGCGATCCTCGACGATGAGACGAGCGGTGAGACCGCGCTCAAGCTCGGCTTTTCAATGCTCTCGGGAGCGCTGACGATCTCCATCATGATTCTGCCGGTCATCCTCCGTACATCGGAAGAAGCGCTCATGAGCGTGCCGGACAGCTTTCGCGAAGGGAGCTTCGGCCTCGGCGCCGGACGCCTGCGCACGGTATTCCGCGTAGTGCTGCCGGATGCAATCCCCGGCATTCTCGCGGGTGTTATCCTTGGTGTAGGCCGTACGGTCGGTGAAACCGCCGCGCTTCTGTATACCGCGGGCACCTCTTCCGACACCGTCTCCGGCATCATGGACTCCGCGCGCACGCTCTCGGTACATATGTATGCACTCTCGCAGGAGGGTCTCTACATCAACCAGACCTATGCCACGGCGGTTGTTCTGCTCGTCATCGTCGTCGGAAT
>PHEM01000134.1 GCA_002842935.1 Alphaproteobacteria bacterium HGW-Alphaproteobacteria-13
GAGGCGGCGACACGCCTGCAGGGGACGCGGCGCGCCTATCTCTATGCCTCGCGTGACGCCAATGTGCCGGGTTTCCAGCAATCGGTGCGCGCGGGGACGGTGCTGGCCGATTATAACGACCTGTTCCAGCGCTCGCAGCTTTTGCAGCTTCGTTTCAACGGCGCGCTCTATCTGGGTTCGCTGCTGCTGCTCGCGCTTGCCGTGGTCGCGGCGATCGTCGTCGCCGACCGCATCGTGCGGCCGCTCGGCACGTTGATCGACGCGACGCGGACGGCGGCGGGCGGCGATTTGTCGGTGCGCGTCACACCCTCGCTTCACGACGACGAGATTTCGGTGCTGACGCGCGCCTTCAACCGCATGACCGAGCAGTTGCAGGGACAGACCGGCGCGCTCGTCAGCGTCAACGCGCAGCTCAACGCGCGGCGCAGCTTCATCGAGGCCGTGCTGAGCGGCGTGTCGTCGGCCGTGGTGTCGGTCGACGCCGACCACCGCATCCTGCTCGCCAACGCCGCCGCCGAGCAGTTGATCGGGCAAAGCGCCGAAAAGCTGACGGGACAGCCGCTCGCCGATGTCGCCCCCGAACTCGCCCGGCTGCTGACCGGGGACGAGCGCGAGGCCATCGTCCAGCTCGCCCGCAAGGAGGCCGAACCGGCGACGCTGGCCGCCAAGGCCGTCGCGCAGGGCGAAGGCTTCGTGCTCAGCTTCGAGGATATCACGCAGCAACTGCTCGACCAGCGCCGCGCCGCCTGGTCCGACGTCGCGCGGCGCATCGCGCACGAGATCAAGAACCCGCTGACCCCGATCCAGCTTGCCGCCGAGCGCCTGCAACGCCGCTTCGGTTCGCGTGTCGAGGGCGAAGAAGCGACATTCCGCCGCCTGACCGACACCATCATCCGCCAGGTCCACGACATGCGCCGCATGGTCGACGAATTTTCGAGCTTCGCGCGGATGCCCAAGCCGACCTTCGGCGTCGAGGACATCCGCGACATCCTGCGGCAGGCTGTCTTCCTGTTCGAAGTCGCGAAACCCGATATCCTCTTCAGCGTGAAGACACCGAGCGAAATCGAACCGCTCGTCTGCGACCGGCGCCTCTTGTCTCAGGCCCTCACGAACATCGTCAAGAACGCCGTGGAGGCCATTGAAGAGAAAAATAAAAATTCCGACGATGTCGCAACTGGAAACGTCCGGGCCGAACTGGCGATCGGCGGGGACGGCGAATATCTGATCCGCGTCACCGACGACGGCATCGGCCTGCCCGACGCGCGCGATTCGATCGCCGAACCCTATATGACGACGCGTCAGGGCGGGACGGGGCTGGGCCTTGCGATCGTCAAGAAGATCGTCGAGCAGCATTATGGCGAACTGGATTTCGGGGACAATCCCGATGGACCGGGCACATGCGTCACGCTGACGCTGCACCCCGACCGGCTGCGGCCCCTGGCCGGGAAGGGTGGGGAGGCGACAACGGGGCAGGGTGAATCGGTTCCGGGACGGATACGGAACCGGCAGGATAGAGAAGAATATGGCGCTTGATATTTTGATCGTCGACGACGAGCGCGACATTTGCGAACTGGTCGCCGGAGTCATGGAGGACGAAGGCTATGAGGCGCGCACGGCGTCCGACAGCGACGCCGCGCTGGATGCGATCCGCCAGCGGCGCCCCTCGCTGGCGCTGATCGACGTCTGGTTGCAGGGTTCGCGGCTCGACGGGCTGGGGCTGGTCGAGGCGATCAAGGATTTCGACCCGACGCTGCCGATCATCGTCATTTCCGGCCATGGCGGGCTGGACACGGCCGTCGCCGCGATCCGCCGCGGCGCGTTCGACTTCATCGAAAAGCCGTTCGAGGCGGAGCGGCTGCTCCATCTCGTCGCGCGCGCGACCGAGAATGAGCGGCTGAAATTCGAATATGAGCAGCTTCGCGAAAAAGCGGGTCCCTCGGACGAACTGACGGGCACCAGCGCCGCGATCAACAATGTCCGCGCGACGCTGAAGCGCGTCGCGGGCACGGGCAGCCGCGTCCTCATCACGGGCGCGCCCGGCGTCGGCAAGGAAGTCGCCGCGCGCGTGCTCCACGGCTGGAGCGGGCGGCAGAACGCGCCGTTCCGCGTCATCTCCTCGGCGCGGATGGACCCCGAAACGGTCGAGATCGAATTGTTCGGATCGGAAACCGACGACGGCGCGATCCGCGTCGGCCTGCTCGAACAGGCGCATGGCGGCACCTTGTTCCTCGACGAGGTTTCCGACATGCCGCAGACGACGCAGGCGAAGATATTGCGGGTGCTGACCGACCAAAGCTTCACGCGCGTCGGCGGGCGGACGATGATTCGCGTCGATGTCCGCATCATTTCCGGATCGGCGCGCGACCTGACGACCGAAATCGCCGAAAACCGCTTTCGCGAGGATCTCTATTACCGGCTCAACGTCGTTCCGGTCCATATCCCGCCGCTGCGCGAGCGGCGGGTCGACATCACCAGCCTGTGCGATCATTTCGTCCGCCGCTATGCCGCCGAGCGCCGCGTTCCGCCGCCCGAGATCAGCGCGGAGGCGCTGGCGGCGCTTCAGGCGCACGACTGGCCCGGCAATGTGCGCGAGCTTCGCAACATGATCGAACGCGTGATGATTCTCGCGCCGAGCGACCGGCTCGCGCGCATCGACGCCGACATGCTGCCGGCCGAACTGGTGCGCGGCGGCGCCGACATTCTTCCCAATTCGGAATCGATCGCCGCCATCCCGCTCAAGGAAGCGCGCGAGAATTTCGAGCGCGAATATCTGCGCATCCAGATCAACCGCTTTTCCGGCAATATCTCGCGGACGGCGAATTTCATCGGCATGGAACGATCGGCCCTGCACCGCAAACTGAAACTTTTGGGACTTACCGAGAGTTCGGACGGCGAGGGATAGCCGTGTCAGGTCATTATTTCCCCTGCGCAAAACGCTAGACCTGTCGCCTGCTTTGCCGCATACCGACATCCCACTCGCGGCTCCGCCGCCAAGAACAGGAGGCCAATGTGTCCGATAAAAGTCAGAATCTCCAGGATCTTTTCCTCAACGCCCTGCGCCGAAGCAAAACCCCCGTCACCATGTTCCTGGTGAAGGGCGTGAAGCTTCAGGGAATCATCACCTGGTTCGACAATTTCTCCCTGCTGCTGCGGCGCGACGGCCAGTCGCAGCTTGTCTATAAACATGCGATCTCGACGATCATGCCGTCGCATGACTTCGACCTGTCGATGCTCGGCGACGATGTCCGCGACGCCCCGGCCAGCAAGGGCAAGGCGTTGCAGGACGTGTTCCTGAACGCCGTGCGCCGCTCGGACGAATCGGTGACGATGTTCCTCGTCAACGGCGTGATGCTGCAAGGCGATATCGTCGCCTTCGACCTGTTCTGCATGCTGCTGGAACGCGAGCGGCAGGTGCAGCTTGTCTACAAACATGCCATTTCGACCGTTCAGCCGAACGGGCCGATCAATCTCAGCGACAACGGCGACGCGGACGGAGAGGCGGAGGGCGCCTGACCGACGCGACGACCGACCGCGAAGGCGATGTGACGCGGGACGCCGCCGCGCTGCTGGTCGTGCCCGAATGGCACGGCCAGCGCCTGACACGCGACCTGGGCGCGCGCGTCGAGGAAGCAAGGGGGCTTGCGGCCGCGATCGGCCTGAATGTCGTCGCGGCGCATCCGCTGCGGCTGCGCCAGACGCGCGCCGCAACGCTGATCGGCGTCGGCCAGATCGAGGCGATCAAGCCCGATATCGCCGCGCACGGCGTTCAGCTGGTAATCGTCGATGCGGCGCTGACCGCGATCCAGCAGCGCAATCTGGAAACCGAACTCGGCGCGAAAGTCATCGACCGCACGGGCCTGATCCTCGAAATCTTCGGCGAGCGGGCGGCGACGGCCGAGGGGCGGTTGCAGGTCGAACTCGCGCATCTCGACTATCAGGCGGGGCGGCTGGTGCGAAGCTGGACGCACCTCGAACGCCAGCGCGGCGGCTTCGGCTTCCTCGGCGGTCCGGGCGAAACGCAGATCGAGGCCGACCGGCGGATGATCCGCAATCGCATGGCGCGCATTCGCCGCCAGCTGGAGGACGCGCGCCGCACGCGGCAGCTACAGCGCGCGAAACGCCAGCGCGCGCCCTGGCCGGTGATCGCGCTCGTCGGCTATACAAATGCCGGGAAATCCACTTTTTTCAACCGCCTGACGGGCAGTGACGTCATGGCGGAAGATATGTTGTTCGCGACGCTCGACCCGACGATGCGCGAAATAAAGCTGCCGGGGATCGACAAGGCGATCCTGTCCGACACCGTCGGCTTCGTGTCCGACCTGCCGACCGAGCTTGTCGCCGCCTTTCGCGCGACGCTGGAGGAAGTCACCACCGCCGACCTGATCGTCCATGTCCGCGACATCGTTCACCCCGACAGCGAAGCGCAATATGACGATGTCCGCGCCATATTGGATTCGCTCGGCGTGAACGGGCCGCAGGATGGGGAAGGGGAGGACGCCTCGGTTCCGATCCCGCAAATCGAGATATGGAACAAGATCGACACCGCCGACGCCGATCGCCGCGCGGAGATCGTGGAAATGGCGGCGCGGCGCAGCGACGTCGCGGTCATCTCCGCCGCCACCGGCGAAGGCGTCGAGGGCGCACGCACGCTGATGGCATCGGAGTTGACGGCGCGTCACCAGCTTGCGCGCATCTTCCTGCGTTTCGACCAGGGCGAGGCGATGGCCTGGCTCCATGCGCGCGGCGACGTGCTGTCGGATCAGCCCGAGGGGGAAGGGCATGTGCTGACCGTGCGGCTCGACCCCGCCGACCGCGCGCGGTTCGAGCGGCTGTGGGGGCAATGAGACTCGCGGGGCTGGGCCTCGCCGCGCTGATCCTGCAAGCCTGCGGCGGCGATGCGAAGGCCGATGACGACGCGGTGGCGCGCCACGCGCTGGCGACGCGCGCGATCGCCGAAGCGAAATCGATGCCATCCACCTATCATCGCGATATCGCGCTGCGGGCGATTTCCCGCAACCTGCGCTGGGTGGATTGCGATCTCGCACGCGAGGCCGCCTCCGCCATGGAAGACAAGGACGAACTCCGGACCTTCGGACGCTGCCCCGACGATCTTGGCGGCATGGAACCATCGCGGCCGGGCAAGGGCGAGGAACCCCGTTGCGTGGAGGATGTCCGTCGCTTGATATCCTCCGGCGCCGACAAGGAACGCCGCCTTCGCGACTATTTCGACTTGGATGGCCCGCCGCGTGCCGTTTATGCGCTGTCCTGTTCGTTCGAAGCGACCACAATGGCCGCCGACGCCTTGCCGCCGGGAGATACCAAGGTCGCGCTCCTCTTTCGGGCGACATCGGATGGTGAACCGGACAGCGACAGGCGGATGGCCGTACAGCGCCTGCGCGCACTGCTTCCCCGGCTCGACGGCGATCTGCGGACAGAGGCGCAAGGCTGGCTCGACACGGCGGACATCGATCTGATCGAGGACCGGCCCGACGCGGCCATCGACCGCGTGCGCCGGGCCTTCGAGCCGCAACAGGCATATGGCCTGATCGGGCATTTCCTGCGGGAGCGGGATATCGAGCGCGCCGTGACCGTCACGGGTCTCTTGCCGCCGTCCAGCGATTGCACACGCTACGATGAAGGGCTGACAGGCCTGTTCTCCGCGGGCCTGCCGCACAATGCGCCTGTCATCGCCGACTATCTCGATCATTTGCGGGCAGGGGGTATTTGGGACCGGCTGTGTCCGAACGGCGTGGGACCGGATATCGCAGCCGACCTATGGCTGCGCGCCGGAAAGGAAGAGGAGGCATTGGCGGCCGCCGCCGCGACCGGCATCCCGATCCGCCTCGCGCGGATGCGGGCCGAAGTGGCGGACCGGCAATTGCGGGCAGGCAAGCCGGAAAGCGCGCGACCTCTTGTCCTCGCGGGGCTGGCGGCGGCGCCCCAGATCGATGCCGGGACGGCGATGGACCGGACGATCGCTGCGCGCCTGCGCATCCGCATCCTGAATCAGCTCGTCCAGATCGGCGAAGCGGGGAAGGCCGAACGGCTCGCGGCGTCCTTTCCCGGACCCGGCTGGCGCGGCTTTGCCTATTCGGTGATGGCGGCGGCCAAGGGCAGGCTGGCGGGACGGAAAGCGGCGGTGTTCGTGGACGATATTGGCGACGTGCCAGTGGATCGATGAGACCCTGCATCGCCCTATATTCCGTTCGTGTCGAGCGAAGTCGAGACACCCGTCCGCATGGCGCAAGATCGATGGGTGTCTCGACTTCGCTCGACACGAACGGGACGATGGTTCAGATTTGACGCTCGCCGGGTTCACGCCGCTCCGACGCCTTGACCGCCTGCCAATGCGCTTCCAGCGTGTCGAGTGGAAGGTCCGCCATGTCCGGCCCGGCGCGCGCCTCGACGGCGGCGAAGCGCCGGGCGAACTTGTCGTTCGCGGCGCGCAGCGCGCTTTCGGCATCGACGCCCAGATGACGCGCATGGTTGACGATGGCAAACAGCAAGTCGCCGATTTCCTCGGCGCGCTCGGCGTCGGTCGCCGCCGCGTCGACTTCGGCGAGTTCCTCGTCGATCTTGGCGCGCGGGCCGCTGGCGTCGGGCCAGTCGAAGCCGACGCGCGCCGCGCGCGCCGACAGTTTCTGCGCGCGTAGCAGCGCGGGCAGCGACAGCGCGACGCCCGCCAGCGCCCCTTGCGGTCCGTCACTGGCGCGCTCCGCCGCCTTGATCTGTTCCCATTGCAGGCGGACGTCATCCGCCCGCACATCGCCGAAGATGTGCGGATGGCGGCGCTCCATCTTGTCGGAAATCGCGGTCGCGACATCGTCGAAGCCGAACAGGCCTTTGTCGGCGGCGATCCGGCTGTGAAACACGACCTGAAGCAGCAGGTCGCCAAGCTCGTCGCAGATCGCCGCGGGATCGCCACCGGCGATCGCGTCGGCGACTTCATAGGCTTCCTCGATCGTATAGGGCGCGATCGTCGCGAAATCCTGCGCCAGATCCCATTCGCAGCCGCCATCGGGATCGCGCAGCTTCGCCATGATGCGAAGCAAGCGGTCGATGGGGGACTGAGGGGAATGCGGCGCGGTTTTTGCCATGGCGGATCAACTTTTGCACAATGGGAGCGTCACGTCGAGAAACGCCGATATCAAACGCGATTGTTTGCGATCTTGCCGACAGACGACATGGGCGTAGTTATAGATTTCGGCATCGATGACGGGCAGGCTGCGGATACGATCGTCGCCGATATATTCGGCGCTGGAGACAAAGCCGACGCCCACGCCGCTCGCCACCGCCTCGCGGACGGCCTCACGGCTTCCGATCTCCATGACGATTCTGGGATGGACATTCGCCTTTGCCATGGCGGCGTCGCTGGCGCGGCGCGTGTTCGATCCATGCTCGCGCACGACCATGGCCTGATCGTCCAGTTCGGCGATGCGGATGCAATCCCGATCCGACGCGAACAGGGGGTGGTCCCTGCGCCCAAACGCGACGATCCGGTCTTTGCTATATTGCGAGGACCATAGCCGCTTGTCGTCCTCGACATAGGCCAGCACCGCAACGTCGGATTGGAATTCGAGCAGATTCTGAAGAACGATGTTGGAGTTGCCGATCGACACCGAGATTTCGATGTCCGGATAGCGCGCGTGGAACGCAACCAGCATTTCGGTTGCGTGAAACGGACCGACCGCGCCGACCCGCAAATGACCTGTCCTAAGCTCGCGGCTTTCGCTCAGGAAATGCCGCGCATCGGCCTCGTCGGCGAGCATGCGCCGCGTGATCTGCTGGAGATGCCGACCGGCGTCGGTAAGGCGGATATTGCGGCCGGAGCGTATGAAAAGCTCGACCGAATATTCCTCCTCCAATTGCCGGATCTGGGTGGTCAGCGTCGGCTGGCTGACGTTGAGACGGCTGGCGGCTACGGTAACGCTCTCGGTTTCTGCGACCGCATGGAACGAACGGAGCTGGGTATAACGCATAGATTTTTTATATAGATGATGGCGAAACTATCAATTGGATATTCGACCCGGAGTGGTCTCCAATCCTCTCGACAGAAGAAACGGAGGGGAAAGCGCGAATGAGCCTTTCGTGGAAATACGCAAATCCGGTTGAGGTAATGTTTTGCGACGATGCCGTGTCGGCGATTCGGGACCGGGTTGCGGGTCGCAGCTATTGCCTCGTCACATATAATGATCACCCGTATTTCGACGACATGGCGGACGCGATAGCG
>PHEM01000135.1 GCA_002842935.1 Alphaproteobacteria bacterium HGW-Alphaproteobacteria-13
GGAAGCCGCGGTCGCGCGCGCCATCACGGCGCTGGGCGGCATCGACGGCATCGCCTGCACCGCCGGTCCGATCGCCGTGCGCGGCGACTTGCTCGCCCTGCCCGACGCGGCATGGCAAGAGAGTTTCGAGACGCAATTGATGACCGTCGTGCGCGCTGCCCGTGCCGCGATCCCGGCGATGATCGCGCGCGGCGGCGGCGCCTTCGTCGCGACATCCGCCTATTCCATCCACGCCCCCAAGGCCGTGCTCGCCCATTATACCGCCATGAAGGCGGCGATTCCGATCGTCACCAAAAGCATCGCCAAGGCCTATGGCGCGCAAGGCATCCGCGCCAACTGCATTGCCCCCGGCGCAATCGCCACGCACGCGATCGAGGGAGTGGCGGACGCCGACCGCTGGCGCCACATGCGCGACGCCTATGGCATGAAAGCGGGTCTCGACCGGATCGGCGAACCCGGCGAAGTCGGCGAACTGATCGCCTTTCTGCTGTCGGGAAAGGCCGCCTACCTCTCTGGCGCGACGATCAATATCGACGGCGGAACCGACTTCTGAAACGCCGTGCGTTGAATCTGCATCACCGCAGATCCGTTCGTGTCGAGCGAAGTCGAGACACCCATCGTGGTAACGCCCGGCCGATGGGCATCTCGACTTCGCTCGATGCGAGCGGGGGAGTGCGACGGCGAGGACTCAATCGACATTCCATGCGCGGTTTCTGTTGCGATGCACACTAAACTAGGTCATAATATCCTAGCTTATTAAATTTATCTTTCCGGGGGTTTTCCGATGCGTCCGATTCTTATCCTTTCCCTTCTCGCCCTGTCGCTGCCTGGCGCCGCGGCCCATGCGCAGGACGGCGCCGACGCGACAGAGGCGCGCGCGCCGCGCGCCGGCGAAGTGGTGCGCGACAGCCGGGCGCGCGTCCTCGGCCGCGTTCACAAGGTCCAGCCTGACGGCACGACGCTGGTGATCGTCGGCGGCCGCGTCGTCCCGCTTCCCGCCAGCACGCTGAGCGTCCAGAACGGCAAGCTGGTCACGACGCTCACCAAGGGCGAAGCGCTCCAGCAGAAATAAGGGGCCAACGGAAATAAGGGGGACGGGGTCCGCGCCTGCCTTCCGGGGCGGGCGCGGGCCTTATCCCGCGTCCGCGCCGCCGGTTTCGTCGATATCCTCCTCGATATTGCGGGCCATCCTGCCCAGCAATTTGCCGAGCTGGACGCGCTCGGCCTCGCTGAAACCGTGGAACACCACGGCATCCTCTTCATCCGACATGCGCGCGAGTTCGTCCAGCACAGGCTCGATCGCCTGCGTCAGATAGATGCGATAGACGCGCCGGTCGCTGGGATCGACTCTCCGTTCCAGCCAGCCCGAATCGACGAGGCGGTCGATCGACCGGCCCACCGCGACTTCCCCGATTTCGAGAAGTTCGGCGATCCTGCGCTGCGTCGCGCCCGGCGACCGGCGCACGCAGGCGATCGTCTGCCATTGCGCACGGCTGAGTCCCAGCGCGCGGGCGCGCCGGTCGAACCGCCGCCGGATCAGGCGCGACACGCGCATGACCTCGAAACTCAGCACGCGATTCCTGCTCAAGGACACCATCCGCCTCCTGTCCGCGCGCCGCCCGCGGCGCACCGCCTGATTATCGGGAGAGGCCGATACTGTGCTTTCCGGTCAATCATCGGCCAGTTTGCTATTCAATGCGACGAGGCGAGACAAGCCGGAAGGGCGGAGCAGCGCGTCCGGCGCGCCGGCCGCAATATCCCCGAATCTTATACCAGATCAATTTTCGGCAAATCCGTCGCGCCCGCCCCGGAACAATCGCCATGCCCCTGACGTCGTCCTGTGGAACGGTCCGCCCGCCCCTCTTCCGCCCTCCTCCATGAAGGAGCAACATATCATGTCCCACATCGCAACCGACGAAACCGATCGCCTGATCGCATCCAACAAGGTCGAAGGCACGGCCGTCTATAACGGCGACGGCGACAAGCTCGGCTCGATCTATAACTTCATGGTCGACAAGCGTTCGGGCCGCGCCGAATATGCAGTGTTGCAGTTCGGCGGCTTCCTCGGTCTCGGCAGCGACTATTACCCGCTGCCCTGGGACGTCCTGACCTATGACACGGATCAAGGCGGCTATGTGGTGAACCTCGACAAGCAACTGCTGGAAGAGGCGCCGCGCTTCGCCGCGAACGACCATCCCGAATTCACGCCCGACTATGGCCGGGAAATCTATCGCTATTACGGGATCAACTATCCCTATTGAGGGCGGCGGGGCGCGGGCCGCAGCGCCCGCGCGACGATCCGGCGCGGCAGGAGAAGGACGATGCCGACGACCCACATGGAATTGCGCGGGCCGGACCGGACGGGCGCAAAGACCGTGCCGCCCCTTTAGGCGCGCCTCGTCATGCAGGACATGGAAACCGGCCAGCGCAGGTTGATCGCGGCGCTGCGGGATTCGTCGCTGCGCCTTGCGGCGGCGGAAAGCTGCACGGGCGGCCAGCTCGCAGCCCTGATCGCGCGCGACGTCGATCTCGGCCCGCATCTCGACCGGGGCTTCGTCGTCTATTCGGCCAGCTCCAAATGCCAATTGCTGGGCGTGGCGCGCGCCGACGTCGAACGCAGCGATGCCGTCAATCCCGAAGTGGCCGAAAGCCTCGCTCGCGGGGCGCTTGCCCATAGCGAAGCCGATCTCGCCATCGGCATCACCGGCTTTTGCGGCCCCCAACAGCGGGACGAGGAAGTCGGTCTCGTCTATCTCGCCGCGGCGGCGCGCGGCGGCGCCTTCACGGCGCAGCAGTTTCATTTCGGCGACATCGGGCGCGAGCGCGTCCTCGACAGAACAGTCGCGGCGGCGCTCGCGCTGCTGGCCACACTCGCGCGCGGTCAGCGCGTGACATCGCTGGCGGCAGAGGCAGGAGGAGAAACCGGATGAAGCGCTATGCCTATGCCTGGATCACGCTTGGCTTTTTCCTCATCTCCATCGCCGGACACTGGATTTTCGGATGGTATAGTTTCGTGGCCGAAGCGCGCGAACATCACACCGCGCCAGAAGTCAGCGCCTATCTGATGGAGATGGGGCGCGACACGTTCGAAAACTGGCAATCCGAATTTCTCCAGCTTTTGTGGCAGGTCGTGGGTCTCGCCTATTTCCTCTATGTGGGTTCGCCGGCGTCGAAGGAGAATGACGACCGGCTGGAAGCGAAGATCGACGAACTCATCCGGCTGAGCGGCGCCGAAAACGCCGACGCGCTGATCGACCAGATCGACCGCCGCTATCTGCGGACGCACGGTCACGCAAAGCCGCATGGTCATGGCGAAGCCGCGCGCTCGCCGGGAACATAAGCCGTCCGTCAGGCATTTGAGCCACGGACGGGACAGGCCGAGCGCTATCACCAACAGGGATGAAGGAGCTTCGGACATCCGACGTCCATCACCGACGTCGCCGTCATAAGGTATTCTTTCCATGCCTTTCCGCGAAATATTGAACAGGCTGCTGACGCCCGGCGAACGCGTGTCGTGGGAAGCCTGCCTCGCCCGCAGCGGCCGCGACTTTCCCAAGGCCGCGGACATCGTGCGCGAAGGGGAAAAGCCGCAGGCGCTCTATGTCGTGCTCGCGGGCTGGGCGCAGAAATATAAACAGCTTCCCGACGGGCGGCGCCAGATCGTCGGCCTGTTCCTGCCCGGTCAGATTTGCGGCCTGGATCTCTTCACCGTCGCGCGCTGCGATCATTCGCTGGCGGCGGTCCGGCAATTGAGCGTCGCCGAGATTCCCCGCGCCGAGGTTTGCGACCTGTTGCAGCGATGCCCCAGCCTGGCGCGCATCTTTTGCTGGAGCGAACTGGTGGAGACGGCCGTTCACCGCGAATGGATGGCGAGCGTCGGCCAGCGCAACGCGCTGGAACGCGTGGCCCATCTGATGTGCGAGATGGCCGTGCGGCAGGGCGGCCACCGGACGAACAACAGGTGCGACTTCCTGCTGACGCAAGGACAGATCGCCGAAGCGACGGGATTGACGCCAGTGCATGTCAACCGCACGATCCGGGAGCTTCGACGCTGCTGCGGCATGGAGCTTCGCCAGCGGCGGCTGCATATTCCCCGTTTCGACGCGCTGGCGTCGATCGCCTGTTTCGATGCCCGCTATCTGCACATCGGCGAAGCCGGAACCGTCGCCGATCATGCCAGGCCGCTGTTCGACGCCTGGTCGAGCGACGGCGTCCCTTCCCCCATCCTGCATCACACATAAGGGGTCATGCCATGAACAAGCTCTTCACCCATATCGCCTCCCGGGCCGCGCGGATGCTGGGGGAGCCGTTCGCGTTCATGCTGTCGGTGCTGTTCATCCTCCTGTGGGCGGCGAGCGGACCGTTGCTGCAATATTCGGATAGCTGGCAACTCGTCGTGAACACGGGGACGACGGTCCTGACCTTCCTCGCCGTTTTCCTGATCCAGAACAGCCAGAACCGCGACGGCGCGGCGATGCAGGCGAAACTCGACGAGATATTGCGCGCGCTGGAAAACGCCCGCGCGGAATTTGTCGGCATTGAGCATCTGACCGATGTGGAGATCGAAGACATCCGCGCGGCGCTGGAGGCGGACATCGCGGGCGGCCACGGAAAAAACGGGACCACCGGCAAGACGGTCGAGGAACTGCTGCGCCGCCTCTGACTGTCTGGCGCCGGGGTCCTCTCCTCCGCGCGGCGATCAGCGCGGGGCGGCCAGCTTGTCGAGTTCGGCGCGATGCGCCTCGACCACCGGCACGATCTCCGACGCCGCTTTCTTGAGCGCTTCCGTGTCGCCGTGCGCGGCATAATTGTTGTGAAGGGCCAGCGCCGCATCATGCGCGGTGCGCTGATGCGCCAGATAGACGGCATCGACCCCCACTGCATCGGCCGCCTTGATCTCGTCGAGCGCCCTTAGCTGATCGGCGTCGAGTTTCGGCGGCGCGACCTGCATATTCGCGGTCTCGGCCGCGGCCTTCACTTTCGCGGTGGACTGGCCGTGCTGGTCGATCATCATCTGCGCGAACGCCTTGACGCCGGCGTTGTTCGACTTGGCCAGCGCCGCCTTTGACGATTCGATCTCCCACAAATCGCCCGCGCCCGCCTTTGCGATATAGTCGGCGGCATGCGTGGGAGTGGCGGGAGGCGCTGCGTCGACCGGAACCGCCATCGTGTCGGCAGCGGTTTCCTCGCGCGGCGCATTCGTATCGGTGTTGCCGCCACAGGCGCCAAGCAACAACGCCGGGACGATCAGACAGGCATTTTTCATGGGGTTGCTCCTTATCGAGACCCACCCCGACCCGCATCTCGACAACGGCGGACAGGCGGCCGGGTTCCCCCCCCGTTCCCGCGCTACGTCCCGGAAAATCGCAAAGTTTAACCTGTATCAAAATTCGCGCGCGAAACGCGCCTGGCGCCCTCTCCGAGAGAAATTTTCTGATTTTGAAACTTTTCTCCTTTTTGCGCTTGAATTTTTCTGATTTGTCTGCGCTTATAGAAATCGGCAAAACAGGGCCGCATCCGGGACCATTGGCGGAAAACGGCTGGGGACCCGGCATCGCTGCTGCCAAGAAGGGGAAGGGGATTTTCTATGAAGCTTGTTCAACTGGGCTGGCTCGCCAGCACCGCGCTCACGGTCATCGTCGGCCATGGCCCGGCCCATGCGCAAACGGCCCGCGAAGGGACCTCGGCGGCTATTGTCGACGACCGGGACATCGTGGTGACGGGATCGCGCATTCAGCGGTCGGGCTTCGACGCGCCGACCCCGACCACCGTGATCGGCGAAGCCGAGCTTGCGCTCGGCAACCGTCCGAGCGTCGCGCAGGTGCTGAACGACGCCCCGCAGTTCCGCCCGACCGCCAACCCGACCACGAACGCCGGTGGCACCAACAGCGGCGTATCGACCGCCGACATGCGCGGCCTGGGCGCGGTACGCACGCTGACGCTGCTGAACGGCCATCGCTTTTCGGGTTCCGCAGATCTCAACACCGTGCCGCAAAGCCTGGTCAAGCGCATCGACGTCGTCACTGGCGGCGCGTCGGCCGCCTGGGGTTCGGGCGCGGTCGCGGGCGTTGTCAACATCATCCTCGACGATGATTTCACGGGCTGGCGCATGGGCGTCCAGACCGGCCTTTCATCGCGCGGCGACGGCGCGCGCTATGGCGCCGATGTCGCATGGGGCAGCGATTTCGCGGGCGGAAGAGGCCATGTCATGGTCGCGGGCGACTATATGAAGGAACGCGGAATCCTGAGCCGCAAGGACCGCCCCAATCTGGAGGCCGGTCTGTTCGTGGACCCCACGCAAGGGCTGTCGTTGGTCAGCGATCCCAATTCGACGCAGGTCTATAACGGCGGATCGATCCTGAACGGCGTCGGCGCGCCCTATAATCTGGTGTTCAATCCCGACGGCAGCATCAGCCCCTTCCCGTTCGGCAGCGTGACCAGCGGCGTCACCACGCTGGGCGGCGGCGGCCAGAACACTTATGATTATGTGGCGGTCAGCGCGCCCTATCAGCGAGTCAACGGCTTCGCGCGCGCCAGCTATGACGCGACCGACTCGCTCACGCTCTGGGCGCAGTTCAGCTATCACCGGATGTGGGCCAATCACGGCCTGTTCCCGGAAACCGCCGCCGACATCAGCACCCTGATCCGGCCCGACAACGCCTTTCTGACCCAGGCGAACCGCGACCGGCTGGCCGCCGCCGGCGTTGCCGGCGCCTTCCTCCTCGGGCGCTATCTCGACGATGTCGGTCCCGACCGGATGCTGGCGTTCGACTACAAGCGGCGCAACCTCGAAGGCGCGATCGGGCTGGAGGGCAGCTTCGGCGACAGCTGGAAATATGACGCCTATTATGATCATGGCGTGATCCGGCTCGACCAGCGGATCAACAATCAGCGCATCAAGACCCGCTTCGCCAACGGGGTCGATTCGGTGCTGGTGGGCAATACGCCGACCTGCCGCATCAATGCCGACGCCGATCCCGGCAATGACGATCCCGCCTGCGTGCCGATCAACCTGCTGGGCAACGGCAATATTTCCGACGCGGCGGCGGCCTGGGCCTTTGGCGGTTCGCATCTGATCGCCACCATCAAGCTCGACGCGGCGGGCGCCAGCCTGTCGGGCCAGCCCTTCGCGACCTGGGCGGGACCGGTCGATATCGCGGTCGGCACCGACGTGCGCTGGGAAAAGCACGCCACCGACTATGTCGATCCGCTGTCGCTGGCCAATGCGCTCAGCGTGCTCAATTCGTCGGCGACCGGCGGCAGCTTCAACGTCAAGGAAGCCTTTGCCGAAGTGAATGTGCCGCTGTTCGACGCCGAGGGCGCGGCACGGCTCGAAATCAACGGCGCGGCGCGCTATTCCGATTACAGCACCAGCGGCGGCATCTGGACGTGGAAGACCGGCGGCACGCTGCGCCTCGCGGGCGACCTGCTGCTTCGCGCCGTCTATTCGCGCGATATCCGTTCGCCCAGCATCCTCGAATATTTCCTCACTCGCTCGGTCGGCATCGGCACGGTCCAGGACCCCTATCGGAGCAACGCCGTGCAGGCCAATGTGACGGTCTATGGCGGCGGCAACAAGGACCTGACCCCCGAAATCTCGCACACGCTGACGCTCGGCGGGTCCTATTCGCCGCACTATGTCCCCGGTCTGCGTCTGTCGGTCGATTATTACGACATCGACATCGACAATGTCATCACGTCGGTCGCCGTGCAGACGCTGCTCAACCGATGCCACGACGAAGCCCCGACCGACCCGACCTGCGGCGGCGTCGTCACGCGCAAGGAGAATGGCGAGATCGACACGATATCGAACACCATCCGCAACCTTGCCAATTACAACACAAGGGGCCTGGATATCGAGGCGGTGTACCGGACGGCGCTGGGCGACGGCCATCTGAGCTTCCGGGCGCTCGCCAATCATGTCTTCCACCTGAAGGTCGACGGCACCGACGTCGCGGGCATCGTCGGCGGCGAGACCGCCTTCTCGACCCCGAAATGGCGCGGTACGGCGACGGTCGCCTTCGACAACAAGGACGTCGGCGCCAATGTCCGCGTCCGCTATGTCGCGGGCGGCACCTATAACGCCCAGCCGGTGGTCAACGGCCGCAACGGCAGCCGCACCTATGTCGACCTGGGCCTGCAATTCCGGACGGGACCCTTCACTCTGTTCG
>PHEM01000136.1:0-8076 GCA_002842935.1 Alphaproteobacteria bacterium HGW-Alphaproteobacteria-13
GAAGATCTGCACGGGCTACGAGATCGACGGCGTGCAGAAGAGCCTGGTGACACTGCGCGCGGGCCTGTCCGAATCGGCGGAACTCGCCGCGCTGACGCAAAGCCCGGTCGTCGGCCGCACCGATGCGGCCAAGGCGGTCGCGGCTGTCGCCGCCGCGCTGAAGCTCGATTCGCTGACGAGCAAATTCCTGGGCGTGCTGGCGCAGAATCGCCGCCTCGCCGATCTGTCCGGCATGATCGACGCGTTCAACGCGATCGTCGCCGCGCATCGCGGCGAAGTGACCGCGAAAGTCACGAGCGCGCACCCGCTGAGCGCCGAACAGCTTTCGGCGCTCGCCGCCAATCTCAAGACCCGTGTCGGCCGCGATGTCCAGATCGCGACGACCGTCGACCCCGCCATTCTCGGCGGCCTCGTCGTCCAGCTGGGCAGCCAGCTGATCGACGGCAGCATCCGTACCCGTCTCAATAGCTTCGCGACTGCGATGAAAGGCTGAACACATGGAAATCCGCGCCGCTGAAATCAGCAAGGTCATCAAGGACCAGATCGCCAATTTCGGGACCGACGCCACGGTCAGCGAGATCGGCTCGGTCCTGTCGGTCGGCGACGGCATCGCCCGCGTCCATGGTCTCGACAATGTCCAGGCCGGTGAAATGGTCGAATTCGCCAACGGCGTGAAGGGCATGGCCCTGAACCTGGAGGCCGACAATGTCGGCGTCGTGATCTTCGGCTCGGACGCCGAGATCAAGGAAGGCGACACCGTCAAGCGCACCGGCACCATCGTTGACGTCCCCGTCGGCAAGGGCCTGCTGGGCCGCGTCGTCGATGGTCTCGGCAACCCGATCGACGGCAAGGGTCCGATCAAGGCCGACAAGCGCATGCGCGTCGAGGTCAAGGCCCCCGGCATCATCCCGCGCCAGTCGGTGCACGAACCCGTCCAGACCGGCCTGAAGGCGCTCGACGCCCTCGTCCCCGTCGGCCGCGGCCAGCGCGAACTGATCATCGGCGACCGCCAGACCGGCAAGACCGCCGTCGCGATCGACACCTTCATCAACCAGAAGGACGTCAATGCGGGCGACGATGAGAGCAAGAAGCTCTATTGCATCTATGTCGCCGTCGGCCAGAAGCGCTCGACCGTCGCGCAGATCGTCCGCCAGCTCGAAGAAAATGGCGCGATGGAATATTCGATCGTCGTCGCCGCGACCGCGTCGGAACCCGCGCCGCTGCAATATCTCGCGCCCTACACCGGCGTGACGATGGGCGAATTCTTCCGCGACAACGGCATGCACGCCGTGATCGTCTATGACGACCTGTCCAAGCAGGCCGTCGCCTATCGCCAGATGTCGCTGCTGCTGCGCCGCCCGCCGGGCCGCGAAGCCTATCCCGGCGACGTTTTCTACCTGCACAGCCGCCTGCTGGAGCGCGCGGCGAAGATGAACGCCGACAACGGCTCCGGCTCGCTGACCGCGCTACCGATCATCGAGACGCAGGCGGGCGACGTGTCGGCCTATATTCCGACCAACGTGATTTCGATCACCGACGGCCAGATCTTCCTGGAAACCAACCTCTTCTATCAGGGCATCCGCCCCGCGATTAACGTCGGCCTGTCGGTGAGCCGCGTCGGCTCGGCCGCGCAGACAAAGGCGATGAAGAAGGTGTCGGGTTCGATTAAGCTGGAGTTGGCCCAGTACCGCGAGATGGAGGCCTTTGCGCAGTTCGGCTCCGACCTCGACGCCGCGACGCAGAAGCTGCTGGGTCGCGGCGCGCGCCTGACGCAGCTGCTGAAGCAGCCACAGTTCCAGCCGATGCCGTTCGAGGAACAGACCGCGTCGATCTTCGCCGGCACCAACGGCTATCTCGACAGCGTCGCGGTGAACGATGTCACGCGCTATGAAGCGGCGATGCTCGCTTATCTGCGCAGCGACCATGCAGGCGTGCTAAAGGCGATCCGCGACACCAAGGACCTTGGCGACGACGCCAAGAAGGATCTGGTCGCCGCGCTCGACGCCTTCGCCAAGATTTTCGCGTAATCACTCACCTCGTCATCCCGGCGAAGGCCGGGATCTCGACGGTGAGACCCCGGCCTTCGCCGGGGTGACGGAACAAAGGTAAAAGACGGGACCTATGGCCAGTCTGAAGGAACTCAAAGGGCGGATCAACTCGGTCAAGTCGACCCAGAAGATCACCAAAGCCAAGAAGATGGTCGCCGCCGCCAAGCTGCGCAAGGCGCAGGCCGCGGCCGAAGCCGCGCGTCCTTACGCGGAGCGGCTGGAGGGTGTCGTCGCGAGCCTCGCGTCGAAAGTCGGCGCCGCCGACAGCGCGCCCCGGCTGCTGGCGGGCACGGGCAAGAGCGACACCCACCTGCTGCTGGTACTGAACAGCGACCGCGGCCTTGCGGGCGCGTTCAACAGCAACATCGTCAAGGCCGCGCGCGACAAGGCGCTGGAGCTGAAGGCGCAGGGCAAGACGGTCCGCTTCTTCCTCGTCGGCCGCAAGGGCCGCCCCGTGATCAACCGCCTCTTCCCCGGCCAGATCGTCGAGAATTACGAGACGACCGGCATCCGCGAAATCGGCTTCGAGCAGGCGTCGGAGATCGCGACCAAGGTCAGCGAATTGTTCGAGGCGGGCGCGTTCGACGTCGCCCATCTCTTCTATTCCAAGTTCCGCTCGGCGCTGGTGCAGGAAGCGACCGGCCAGCAGCTCATCCCCGTCCCCGCCCCGGCCGAAGCCCCGGCTTCGAGCGGCGCGGCCGTCGAATATGAACCCGACGAGGAAGCGATCCTCGCCGACCTGCTGCCGCGCAACGTCACGATCCAGATCTTCAAGGGCCTGCTGGAAAACGCCGCGTCCGAACAGGGCGCGTCGATGACCGCGATGGACAATGCGACGCGCAACGCGGGCGACCTGATCAACAAGCTGACCATCCAGTATAACCGCAGCCGCCAGGCCGCGATCACCACCGAACTCGTCGAAATCATCTCCGGCGCCGAAGCGCTGTAAGCAGGAAGAAGCACATGGCCACCGCACCCACTGCCGAAAAGAAGGCTCCCGCCAAGAAGGCCGCGCCGAAAAAGGCCGCCGCCAAGTCGAACCCCGCCGCCACCGGCCGCGTCGCGCAGGTGATCGGCGCCGTCGTCGACGTCCAGTTCGACGGCGCGCTGCCCGCGATCCTGAACGCGCTCGAAACCGACAACGGCGGCAATCGCCTCGTCCTGGAGGTCGCGCAGCATCTGGGCGAGAATACGGTCCGCACCATCGCCATGGACGCGACCGACGGCCTGACGCGCGGCCAGCCCGTCGCCGACACCGGCGCGCAGATTTCGGTGCCGGTCGGCCCGCAGACGCTGGGCCGCATCCTCAACGTCATCGGCGACCCGATCGACGAGCGCGGTCCCGTGAACAGCGACATGACCGCGCCGATCCACGCGTCGGCCCCCGAATTCGTCGATCAGTCAACCGAGGCCGCGATCCTCGTCACCGGCATCAAGGTCATCGACCTGCTCGCGCCCTATGCGCGCGGCGGCAAGATCGGCCTGTTCGGCGGCGCGGGTGTCGGCAAGACCGTGCTGATTCAGGAACTGATCAACAACATCGCCAAGGGTCACGGCGGCGTCAGCGTGTTCGCGGGCGTCGGCGAACGCACGCGCGAAGGCAACGATCTCTATCATGAATTCCTCGACGCGGGCGTCATCGCCAAGGACGCCGACGGCAACCCGACCCCCGACGGGTCGAAGGTGGCGCTGGTGTTCGGCCAGATGAACGAACCGCCGGGCGCCCGCGCGCGCGTCGCGCTGTCGGGCCTGACCATGGCCGAATATTTCCGCGACCAGGAAGGACAGGACGTGCTGTTCTTCGTCGACAACATCTTCCGCTTCACGCAGGCGGGTTCGGAAGTGTCGGCGCTGCTCGGCCGCATCCCCTCGGCGGTGGGCTATCAGCCGACGCTGTCCACCGACATGGGCGCGCTGCAGGAACGCATCACCTCGACCACCAAGGGTTCGATCACCTCGGTGCAGGCCATTTACGTCCCCGCGGACGACTTGACCGACCCCGCGCCCGCCACCAGCTTCGCTCACCTCGACGCGACGACCGTGCTCAGCCGCGCGATTTCGGAACTCGGCATCTATCCGGCGGTCGATCCGCTCGATTCGACCAGCCGCGTCCTCGAACCGCGCGTCGTCGGGCAGGAGCATTATGAGACCGCCCGCCGCGTTCAGGAAACGCTGCAGAAGTACAAGTCGCTGCAGGACATCATCGCGATCCTGGGCATGGACGAGCTTTCGGAAGAAGATAAGCTGACCGTCGCCCGCGCCCGCAAGATCCAGCGCTTCCTGTCGCAGCCCTTCCACGTCGCCGAGGTGTTCACCAACATCCCCGGCAAGTTCGTGCAGATCGAGGACACGATCAAATCGTTCAAGGCGGTGGTCGACGGCGAATATGACCATCTGCCCGAAGCGGCCTTCTACATGGTCGGCGGCATCGAGGAAGCGGTCGCCAAGGCTGCGAAGCTGGCCGCTGACGCGGCGTGACACTAGGCCCTCTCCCCTTCAGGGGAGAGGATACGGAAGCTAGGCAGCTTGCTGCCTAGCTGAAGTTGGAGAGGGGTTCGGCCAAAGCACCACCCCCCTCTCCCAACCCTCGCCCCTGAAGGGGAGAGGGCTTTAGGATGAAGAGCATGGCCCTGAAATTCGAACTCGTCACGCCCGCCCGCCTCGAACGGTCGAGCGACGTCTATATGGTCACGGTGCCGGGCAGCGAAGGCGACTTTTCGGTGCTCGAAGGCCATGCGCCTTTCATGGCGACGCTGCGCAACGGTCCGCTGACCGTCTATGCAACGAACGGCGCGGCGCCCGAAGTGATCGAAGTCGAAGGCGGCTTCGCCGAAGTCAATGAAGCGGGCCTGACCGTGCTGGCCGAACATATCGCGGGCTGAACGCAAGCGGCGATCGATGAAAAATGAGGGGGCTTCGGCCCCCTTTTTCATGGCGGAAAATTTCTCACACAAAGACACAAAGGCACGAAGAAGGCTTTGGGACCGCAAGATTCCCCATCCCACCGGCGGTGCGACCAACTTCGACGTCGGAGGGGAAAGCCGCTTCGCGGTCAGCACGACCTCTTCGTGCCTTTGTGTCTTTGTGTGAGAAACTCCTTATCCACCCTCACCCCCACGCACCGGCCATTAGGACATTATCAAAGTTTCTCTTTTATTCACCTTGCCCAATGGGGGTTTGTCCGCGCCTCGCGGCGTATCTACCCCGTCGATACGAAGCAGGATGAAGCGATGAGTGCATTCGGACGCCGCCCTGGAACCGCTGGCCGCCCCGCCTTTGGCGTCGCCAAGCCGATGCAGGCCGGTCCCGGCGCGTCCGGCGGCGCGCAGTTTCCGCCTGTGGACAGCGCTCCCCTGCCCGCCATGGACTCCGGCCCGTCGCTCGGCGGCCCGGAAATGGAGGCGATGGAGCGGCTGAACCAGCGCTCCACCGCCGAGGCCATGGAGCCGGAAAAGGCGCAGGGTTTCGAGGCGTCGGTCCACAAGATCAAGGAACAGGTGCTGCCGCGCCTGCTCGAACGCGTCGATCCGGAAGCCGCCGCGACGCTGAGCAAGGATGAACTGACCGAGGAATTCCGGCCGATCATCCTCGAAGTGCTCGCCGAGCTTCGCATCACGCTGAACCGCCGCGAGCAGTTCGCGCTCGAAAAAGTGCTGGTCGACGAATTGCTGGGCTTCGGCCCGCTCGAAGAGCTGCTGGCCGATCCCGACATCAGCGACATCATGGTCAACGGCCCGTACCAGACCTATGTCGAGCGCAAGGGCCAGCTCGTCGTCGCGCCGATCCAGTTCCGCGACGAACAGCATCTGTTCCAGATCGCGCAGCGCATTTGCAGCCAGGTCGGCCGCCGCGTCGACCAGACCACGCCGCTCGCGGACGCCCGCCTGAAGGACGGCAGCCGCGTCAACGTCATCGTCCCGCCGCTGTCCTTGCGCGGCACCGCCATCTCGATTCGTAAATTCTCGGCCAAGCCGATCACGCTCGATATGCTGTGCCAGTGGGGCGCGATGAGCCAGAAGATGTGCACCGCGCTGAAGATCGCGGGCGCGAGCCGTTTCAACATCGTCATTTCGGGCGGCACGGGTTCGGGTAAGACGACGATGCTCAACGCCCTCTCCAAGATGATCGACCCGGGCGAGCGCGTGCTGACGATCGAGGACGCCGCCGAGCTTCGCCTTCAACAGCCGCACTGGCTGCCGCTGGAAACGCGGCCCGCGAATCTGGAGGGCAATGGCGCTATTCACATGGGCGATCTCGTCAAGAACGCGCTGCGTATGCGTCCCGACCGCATCATCATGGGCGAGGTTCGCGGCGCGGAGTGCTTCGATCTGCTCGCCGCGATGAACACGGGCCACGACGGGTCGATGTGTACGCTTCACTCGAACAGTCCGCGCGAATGCCTGGGCCGTATGGAAAATATGGTGCTGATGGGCGACATCAAGATTCCGAAGGAGGCGATTTCCAAGCAGATCGCCGATTCGGTCGACCTGATCGTCCAGATCAAGCGCCTGCGCGACGGATCGCGCCGCGTCACCAACGTCACCGAAGTGATCGGCATGGAAGGCGACGTCATCGTCACACAGGAACTCTTCAAGTTCGAATATCTGGACGAGGACAAGGACGGCAAGATCGTCGGCGAATATCGATCGATGGGCCTGCGCCCCTATACGCTGGAAAAGGCGCGGCAATTCGGGTTCGACCAGCCCTATCTGGAAGCGTGCCTGTAGGCCTGACAACCCTCGCTTGATCAAGCCATGTACTCCCGCGAAGGCGGGAGTCCATCTCCGGCCGGTTCCACCTTGCACGGGCCGGAGGTGGGTCCCCGCCTTCGCGGGGACACGATGGTGTTTCATTCAAAGCCGTTCGCGCTCTACAATCGCATCCCCAGCCAGATCACCGCCTCGGTCGATACCGACACGGCAGGATCGATCATGCGCCGCCAGAAACCGCCCACCGGCAGGCGCGCAACCGACAGGCCGTGATGCTCCTGTTCCTCGGCGACGATGGCGGACAAGATCCGCACGGCCCGATCATCGACGCCGCGAAGCGCCGCGATCTGTTCGTGCATATGGCGCAGCACAACGCGCTCGATCGCGACCGTGGTGGCCGCGATCGCGCCGCGCCCGGCAAGCCCCGTGACCGCGCCGAGCAACAGCCCGCCGACGCCGCACCAGATATAGCTGCGGCAGCGCCGCACGCCCCGGCGGCCCAGCTCCGCCGCGAACCGCGCCCGGTGGCCGCGCTCATGGACCAGGAAGCCGTCGATTTCGGCCAGCATGTCCGGCGCGCGCCAGCGCGCGAACCAGCGCTGCGCGCGATAGATGCACACGGCGCCATGCTCGCCCGCATGATCGACCTTGATCACGCGGTCGCCCAGCGTTTCCAGTGGCTTGAGGCGCGCGGCGACGGCCATGGCGGCCCCTGCGCCCGCTATGGCTTCAGCGCAAACGCCATAGCGAACAGCGCCACGGCGACGGACGCCAGCGCGATGCCGCGCCACGGCATGAAGCCCACCTTGTCGACGTCGCGCCGGTTGCGGCGGCGGTAGTCGGCAAGCTCGGCCAGCGCGAACAGCAGCGCGGCGCAGATGCCGACCGAGAGCATCGATACTTGCATTGACGCGCATCCCTTCGCAAACAGGGGCATATCCCCCCAAGAGAGAGAGGTTGCCCATATGCGCTCGTTCCTGATTGTTGCAAGTGCCGCCGCCGTCGCCCTGTCCGCGCCGGCCGCCGCCCAGCACGACCACGCCCGCCATCAGCCGCCCGCAAAGGCCGACGGCGCGATCGCAGCGGCCGTCGCCGCGCCGACCCGCACGCCCGCCAACACCGCCCGCGACAAATATCGCAACCCTGCGGAAACGCTGGCCTTCTTTGGCGTCAAGCCCGGCGACACGATCGTCGAGCTGTGGCCCGGCGGCGGCTGGTACACCGAAATCCTCGCCCCGCTGGTCCAGTCCGGCGGCGGCACCCTCTATACCGCGGCGCCGTGGGAGCGCGGGCTGAACGGCATCAAGGAACGGCAGGGC
>PHEM01000136.1:8107-8921 GCA_002842935.1 Alphaproteobacteria bacterium HGW-Alphaproteobacteria-13
CGACGTCGTGCTGACCTTCCGCAACGTCCACAACTGGCGCTTCGGCGGCGCCGACAACACCGCCGAGGCGTTTCGCCAGATCCATGCGATGCTGAAGCCCGGCGGCGTGCTGGGCGTCGTCGAACACCGGCTGAACGAGGACGCCGACAGCGCCCGCGAGGAATCGTCGGGCTATATGAAGGAAAGCTCGATCATCGCCTTTGCCGAGGCGGCGGGCTTCCGACTCGCCGAAAAGAGCGAGATCAACGCCAATCCGCGCGATACCAAGGATTATGAAAAGGGCGTGTGGACGCTGCCGCCGACGCTGCGGGACGGCGACAAGAACCGCGACGCCTATCTGGCGATCGGCGAATCGGATCGCATGACGTTAAAATTCGTGAAGCCCGCAAGCTGAAGCCGCTCGACGCCATCGATCCGGCGCTGCTGCTCAGCGCCTATGCGCAAGGCCTGTTCCCGATGGCCGACGGGGCGGACGACCCGTCGGTCCATTGGGTCGAGCCGCGCATGCGCGCGATCCTGCCGCTCGATGGCTTCCATCTGTCGCGCAGCCTGCGCAAGACGCTGGTTTCGGACCGCTTCCGCGTCACCACCGACCACGCCTTCGCCGAGATGATGGCGCTGTGCGCGGAACCTGCCGCCGACCGGCCGACGACCTGGATCAACCCCGTGATCCGGACCAGCTATGAACGGCTGTTCCGGCTGGGCCACGCGCACAGCGTCGAATGCTGGCTGGACGGCGAATTGGCGGGCGGCCTTTACGGCGTGACGCTGGGCCGCGCCTTCTTTGGCGAATCGATGGTCAGCCGCGCGCGCG
>PHEM01000137.1 GCA_002842935.1 Alphaproteobacteria bacterium HGW-Alphaproteobacteria-13
CCCGCGCCGATGCGCGCGGCAAGGTTCGGCAGGATGCGCACATGCGCGCGCGCGCCGGGAAAGCGCGCCGCGAGGTCGGCGAGCGGCACGCCCGCGAGGATCGACAACAGGTGGACGCCGCCGCCCACCGCCGGGGCGAGGTCTTCGGCGACGTCGCCAAGCTGCTGCGGCTTCATGCCCAGCATGATCCAGTCGGCCGCACCGCCCGCCGCCCGCCATTCGGCGAGCGAGGCGTAGAGCGCGACGCCCTCGCGCGGCGCGGCAAAGGGATCGACCACCGCGACCCGCGCCGGGTCCAGTCCCGCCGCCAGCCAGCGGTCGAGCATCGCCCCGGCCATATTCCCGCATCCGACCAGCAGCAGCCGCCCGGAAAAATCCTTCAGGTTCGTCGTCATGTCGCGTTCTGTCTCTTGTTTATCGGCAACTGCTGTCCGGTCCCGACAACAGGTCGAGACAGCGGCCGTCGACCTTGCTTTTGTCGAGCGGCAGGCCGATCAGCGCGGCCAGCGTCGGCATGATGTCCACGGTCATCACCGCATTGGGCTGTTCGAAGCCCGCCATCCCCTTGCGCCAGAAGAGGATCGGCACGCGGCGGTCATAATCCCACACCGACCCGTGCGTCGCGGCAATGAACGTCGGTTCGGGTATCGGGGTGACGCGCGGCTTCAGCGCGATGATGAGATCGCCCGACCGCTGGGGATGATAGGAGGCGCGCAGCTTGTCCATCAGCGTCCAGACGTCGGCCGGACGCTTCGAGATCGCGTGCGCATCCAGTTCCTCGCGCGTCACCACGGCCTCGACCTGCGGATGCGCGCGCAGGCGCGGCAGGATTTCGGCGAGCGCCGCCTTGCGCTGCGCCGCCGTCAGCGTTTTTGCGAAATAATAGTCGCCGCCCTCGCCATAGAGCAAAGGCTGCGGCAGGCCGAGCTTTTCGGCGACCGCCTTGCCGACCGCGTCGGGATCGAGCGCGCGGTCCACGCGCTGCGCGTCCGGCCAGGCGTTCTGGCGGTTGCGTTCCGGAATGTCGTGCCCGCCATGGTCGGCGGTCAGCGCGACGACATAGTCGATCCCCGTCGCGTCGAGCCGCGCGAAGAATTCACCGAGCTGGCGGTCGAGCCAGGCCATCTGGATGCACATTTCGGCGCCTTCGGTGCCTGTGAGATGGCCGACATAATCGGTCGCCGCAAGGCCGAGGATCAGAAGGTCGGTCGTCTCCCCCTCGCCCATCTTGCGCGCCTCGCGCAGCGCGGCGGCGGTCGCGAGCACGGCGCCGTCAGCCTCCGGCGACGTGAGGAAGCCGCGGAAGTCGCCCGCCTCGCGCGCCATGCGGCCCGTGCCGACCGACAGGTCGCTGTTGTCGAGTTTGATGGCCCTGTCCTGCCGGACGCAGTCGGCGGGCAGCGCCAGCGGTTCCCGCGCCTCGCCGATCGCGGCGGCGATCGCCGCGCCCGCCCGCTGCGCGGTCGGCGACAGCGTGACGCCGCGATAGCTGGTCAGGCCCGTGGGCGCGAGCCACATCAGCTCGTCGGCCTTGTGCCCGCCCATCATGATCGCGGAGCGGTCCTTGCCGGAAACCGAGACGACCTGCGCGCGCGAATCGCGGTCCTTCATCAGGTCGCCGAGCGTCGGGACCAGCAGATGCTTGACCGAAGGCGCATATTTGCCGGTTGCCGAGCTGGTGCCGGGCACCAGCTCGTCCTCAGCGCAATAGAGGCGCTTGTCCGTGCGCGCCATGCCCAGGTCGAAATAATGATTGGCGACGATGCCCGTATGCGCGGGATGGTTGCCGGTCAGGATCGTCGAATGGCCGGGGCAGGTCTCTGTCGCGCCATGCGCCTGATAACCCGCGGGAAAAACCGCCCCCGACGCCAGCCGCGCGAGACCGCCCGTGAAGCGCCCGCGATATTCAGCGAACAGATCGGCGGAGAATTGATCGACGGAGATCGCCACGATCAGCTTGGGCGGCGGCGTCGCGGCGGTTATGGCGGGGGCGGGAGCATTGTCCTGTGCGTTGCCGGCGCTCGCCCCGGCAACGCAGAGCGCGGCGGCGGCGGCAGAGATCAGCGATTTGAGTTTCACGGGACGACTCCTCCTTGGCGGACAGGCGCAAAATACGGCGCGGGCTGTCCTCTCGGCGAAAGGCGCCTATATGGCAAGCCTCCACAGGCGAAGAGCGGCGGGCGAAGGATGAATTTGCGATATGGCGGCCTTGCGACGGCAATGGTGCGCGCGGCGCTGGCGCTGCTGGCGCTGGCGTCGCTCGCAGCCTGGCCCGCGCGCGCGGCCCAGACGCATATCGCGCCGCATCTCGTCGCCGAATCGACCGCGCCCGCGCCGGGCGGCGCCACCACTGTCGCGCTGACCATGACGCCCGCCAAGGGCTGGCACGGCTATTGGGTCAACGGCGGCGACGCGGGGTTCGGGCTGAAGGTCGAATGGAACGCCCCCGAAGGCGTGCGCGTCGGCGATTTCCGCTATCCGGTTCCCGACGCGCTGATCCTGTTCGGCATGATGAACCATGTCTATGAACATCCCTACGCGCTGCTGGCCGATGTCCATATCGACAAGGATATCGCACCGGGCACCGACCTGACGCTGTCGGGGATCGCCGACTGGCTCGCCTGCACCGACAAGGTCTGCGTTCCCGAGCGCGCCGTGATCTCCGTCGCGCTGAAGGCCGGGGACGGCGCCGTCCCCGCCGCATCGCGCACGCGCTTCGACGGCTGGCGCGCGCGGCTGCCGCAGCCGCTCGACCGTCCCGGGCGCTGGGAACGGCAGGGCGAAGCGGTGCGTTTCGCCATCCCCCTGCCGCGCGGCACGGCGCTCGACGCCCCGCACCTGTTCGTGGAGACGAGCGATGTCGTCGACTATCCCGCCGCGCAGGCGTTCAGCCGCAACGGCGACGAGCTGATCGTCGAGACGAAGGCGAAGGGCACGGCGGAAGGACCCGTCGATGCGCTGCTGAAGCTCGCGGACGGGCGCGGGCTGACGATCCGCTTCGATCCCGGCGCGGTCCCGGCGGCAGGCGAGCGCATCGCGGCCAGCAAGGGCGCACAGGGCATCGACGGCGCGCTGTTCTGGACCGCGCTGGCGGGCGCGATCATCGGCGGGCTGATCCTGAACCTGATGCCCTGCGTCTTCCCGATCCTCAGCCTGAAGGCGCTCAGCCTCGCGCGCTCGGGCGGCGAGGGCCGCGCGGCGAAGGTCGAGGCGCTGGCCTATACCGCGGGCGCGGTCGCCACGGCGCTGCTGCTCGGCGCGGCGCTGCTGGCCTTGCGCGCGGCGGGCGAGGAAGTCGGCTGGGCGTTCCAGCTTCAGCATCCGCTGAGCGTGCTGGCGCTGCTGATCCTCGCCGCCGCGATCACGCTCAACCTGCTCGGCGCGTTCGACCTGCCGTCCTTCGGCGGCGGGCAGGCGCTCGCGGCGCAAGGCGGCGCGGCGGGCGGTTTCTGGACCGGCGCGCTCGCCGCCTTCGTCGCGACGCCGTGCAGCGGACCGCTGCTCGGCGCGGCGCTCGGCGCGACGCTGGTGCTTCCGGCATGGGCGGCGCTGCCGATCTTCGGCGGGCTGGGGCTGGGGCTGGCGCTGCCTTTCCTCGCCGTCGGCTTCGTCCCCGCGCTACGCGCCCGCCTGCCCAGGCCGGGAGCGTGGATGGAGCGCTTTCGCAAATGGATGGCGCTGCCGATGGGACTGACGGCGCTCGCGCTGCTGTGGCTGCTGTGGCGGCAGCTCGGCGGCGGCGCAATGCTCGTCTGGCCGCTGATCGCCGTCACCATGGCCGTGGTGATGCTGTGGCATTATGGCGCGATGCAGCGCGGCGACCGGCGCGCGTGGCTGCTCGCCGCGTCGGGGCTGCTGTTCCTCGGCAGCTTCGCGGGATCGGTGGTCGAGGTCGCGCGCGCCGAGCGGCAAGTCGCGGGCACAGGATCGAGCTTCTCGCCCGAAGCGCTGGCGAAGGCGCGCGCCACGGGGAAACCCGTCTTCGTCTATTTCACCGCCGACTGGTGCCTGTCGTGCAAGGCCAATGAAGCAGGCGCGATCGAGCGCGCGGCCGTGCAGGCGGCCTTCGCCAGGGCGGGCGTCGTCACGCTGGTCGCCGACTGGACGAGCGGCGACCCGGCGATCACGCGCACGCTGGCCGACCATGGCCGCAACAGCGTGCCGCTCTATCTCTGGTACGCGCCGGGCGCGGCGGCGCCCGACATGCTGCCGCAGATATTGACGCCGGGGCTGCTGATCGAGCGGGCGGGCGCGCGCTGATGGCGAAGCAGCGCGCCGACCAGCTGCTCGTCGATCGCGGGCTGGCCGAAAGCCGCACGCGCGCGCAGGCGCTGATCCTCGCGGGGCTGGCCTTCGTCGGCGACCGCAAGATCGACAAGGCGGGGCAGCAGATCGCCGGGGATGCGGACGTCAGCGTCAAGGGCCGCGACCATCCATGGGTGTCGCGCGGCGGCATCAAGCTCGACCATGCGCTTTCCCACCTCGGCTGGGACGTCGCGGGCGCGGTGGCGATCGACGTCGGGTCCTCGACCGGCGGCTTCACCGACGTGCTGCTGTCGCGCGGCGCGGCGCGCGTCCATGCCGTCGATTCGGGCACCAACCAGCTCGCGTGGAAGCTGCGGCAGGACGATCGCGTCATCGTCCACGAACAGACGAGCGCGCGCATCCTGACCGCCGACCATGTCCCCGAGCCTGTCGACCTGATCGTCTGCGACGCGAGCTTCATCGCGCTCGCCAAAGTGCTGCCCGTGCCGATGGGCTTTGCGCGGGACGGCGCGCGGCTGGTCGCGCTGATCAAGCCGCAGTTCGAGGCGCAGCGCCACGAGGTCGGCAAGAAGGGCGTCGTGCGCGACCCGGCGGTCCACGCCCGCGTGTGCGCCGACGTGCGCGACTGGCTGGAAACACAGGGATGGAGCGTCCTCGATCTGGTGCGAAGCCCGATCACCGGACCGGAAGGCAATGTCGAATTCCTGATCGCCGCCGAAAAGCGGGGGTGACAGGCCTCCCATCTCATCCCTCGTCATGCTGAACTTGTTTCAGCATCCATGGCCTGACGGTGTGGCAGGTGCCGCGTAAACCGAAAGAACGGACCATGGATGCTGAAACAAGTTCAGCATGACGGAAAGGGGAAGACGGGAGCCGATTCCCGCAAACGGCGTCACCGCCCGAAAAGCGAAGCGCTTGACGATGCGCGCATGAGCCGCGACACCGTTTCCAACAGATTCGCGCAAAGGACGAGAGCGCATGAGCGAGATTGCGACACCCGGCCAGCTACGCATGTCCTATTGGCGCTGGGCGATGTTCACGGTGCCCGCGATCGTGCTGCTCGGCAGCCTGTCGGGGCTGCTTTCCAACAGCGGTTACGGCAACCGCTGGTTCGCCGCGCTCGACCTGCCCGCGATCACGCCGCCGGGATGGGTGTTCGCCACCGTCTGGCCGCTCCTCTATGTCTGCCTCGGCCTGTCGCTGGCGATGGTGCTGCACGCGCGCGGGGCAAAGGGGCGCGGCTTCGCGCTGCTGCTGTTCTTCGTGCAGCTTGCCGCCAACTTTGCCTGGTCGCCGCTTTTCTTCGGTGCGCATCAGGTGACGACCGGGCTTTACCTGATCATCTTCATCCTGATGGTCGCGGTCGCGACCGCCCTTGCCTTTGCGCCGATCCGCAAGGCGGCGGCATGGCTGCTCGCCCCCTATATCCTGTGGCTGGGTTTTGCGGCGCTGCTCAATTTCCAGATCGACGCGCGCAATCCCAACGCCGAAGCCCTTGTCCCCGCCGCCGCGAGCACCCAGATAGGGTGACGGCAAAAGGGGCACTCTCCCCACGAAGGAATGGACCATGCAAAGCGAGAACCGCATTTTCGACGATCTGGCCAAGATGATGAACGGCATCGCCGGGACCGTCGCGGGCGCGGGCCGCGAGGCCGAGGCCGCGATGCGCGAGCGCGCGAAGGAATGGATCGGCCGCATGGACTTCGTCAGCCGCGAAGAATTCGAGGCCGTGAAGCAGATGGCCGCCACCGCGCGCGCCGAGGCCGAAGCGCTGAAGGCGCGGCTCGACAAGCTGGAAGGCGCGGGGAAGGCGGCGGCGAAGTCCGCGCCGCGCAAGCCAAAAGCGGAATAGCCATTCGTCGCCCCCGCGCAGGCGGGGGCCGGTGGAAACCTTGCGCGACGCCGATAGCGGCCCCCGCCTGCGCGGGGGCGACGATTTCAGGCGCATGACTCGCCACCCGGCCAAACACCCGCTAAAGCCCCCGCATGAGTGACGATATCTACGACGATGACGACGGCCAGGACGCGGCGCCGATGGAGATGCTGGCGTCCTATTTCGCCGCGCACGACTGGCCGCACGAGATGGTCGGCGAGGACGAGATCGTCGCCACCGCGCAGGGAAGCTGGACCACTTACGAACTGCGCGCGGTGTGGCGCGCGGACGACGGCGTCATCCAGCTGCTCGCCTTCCCCGACATCCGCGTCGTCGAGGACAAGCGCGCCGTCGCCCACGAGGCGTTGGCGCTGATCAACGAACAGCTGTGGCTCGGCCATTTCGAGCTATGGTCGAACAGCGGCGCCATCTTGTTCCGCCACGGCATGCTGCTGGGCAGCGACGCCGCGCTGCCGCTGGAGCTGGCCGAAACATTGGTCGAAAGCGCGATCGACGAATGCGAGCGCTTCTATCCCGTGTTCCAGTTCGTGCTGTGGGGCGGCAAGACCCCCGCCGAAGCGCTGGCCGCCTCGCTGATCGAGACGCGCGGGGAGGCGTAAGGCCGACCTTTCCGCCGTTCGCGCTGAGCTTGTCGAAGCGCCGTCCTTTTCTTGCGACGTCGGAAAGAAGAACGGTCCTTCGACAAGCTCAGGACGAACGGCATTTGGGCTGTGTCACCGCTTCTCGAACCGCTTGATGCCGTCGCCCAGTTCGTTCGCGCCGATCGCCAGTGGATCGCCGCTCCAGTCGGCGACGAAGGCCGTCGTCCGGCCGATGCCTTGCGGCAGGCTGGCGCGGTTGTTCTCGATCGACAGGCCGCGCGAGCTGTTGTCGCGGGTCTCGGCCGCGACGGCGATCAGCGCCGAATAATTCTCCTTGTCGCGGCCCTGCACGAACAGATTGTTCGCGATCCGCCCCGTCGCCCCGGCGGGCAGGTCGATCATGTAATTGGTCGCCGTCCCCTGCGTGTCGTCAAAGCTGTTGTCACGGATATCGACCGCGCGCGCGCGGGTCTTCAGATAATGGCCGCCGCTGCCTTTCTCGAAGCGCGTGTGCGTGACGACGACGCGGCCATAGGCGCCGGTATAGACGCTGTGCGCGCAGCTCAGCCCCCGGTCGCAGCGGCCGAGGCGCGAAAAGGTCGATCGGTCGATGGTCAGCGTCGCGCTCGGGTCGTCGGCTGTCAAAATGCCTTCCTCGCTGTTCCGGAACAGGCTGTCGGAAATCGAAAGGTCGCTCTGCTCCAGCCTTATGCCCGCGCCGTTGCCGTCGGGCACGCGCATATTCTGGAACACCAGCCCTTCGACGCGCGCGCCCGCGCCGCGCAGCACCAGCGCCGCCTTGCCTTCGCAAGTCACGCCGTCGAGGATCGCGCGACCCGGCTCCGCCGCGACGAAGGCGACGCGGCCCGCCGTCTGCACGGCGCAGTCGCGGTGATAGCCGGGCGCGATGCGGATCGTCCCCGTGCCGTCGCCGATCGCATCGACCGCCTCCTGAAGGCGCCCGAAACCCTGTCCGGTCTCCGCGACGACATAGGGCGCGGCGCCCGACTGGGCGGGAAGCGGCGCCGGCGCGAGCAGCAGCGGCAGGGCGAACAGCGGCAGCAGCGGCCGGCGGACAAGCATCTGGATCATGGCCGCTTTATAGCGGATCGGGCCGCGCGCGTCCTTCGCGAAGCTGGTTAATGCGGGCGCTGTTCCGTTATCGGACAGGGAGGGATGGAGCCGTTAACCGTCGTCCCCGCGCAGGCGGGGACCGCTGTCGGCCTTTTCCTTCATTGCTGTGTAAACCGCCAGCG
>PHEM01000138.1 GCA_002842935.1 Alphaproteobacteria bacterium HGW-Alphaproteobacteria-13
GCCGATCCCGCCGAGCTGCTCGATCCGCGCTTTCCGGTGTTCGATGCGGGGCGCGGCGGGCGCTATACCTATCACGGACCGGGCCAGCGCGTCGGCTATGTCCAGTTCGACCTCAGCCGAAGGGGGCGCGACGTGCGCGCCTATGTTTCCGCGCTCGAAGGCTGGGTGATCGACGCGCTCGCCGGACTGGGCATCGCGGCGCGCCGCGCGGAGGGACGCATCGGCATCTGGACCGACGATGCGTCCGGGCGCGAGGCCAAGATCGGCGCGATCGGCGTGCGCATCCGCCGCTGGGTCACGCTGCACGGCTTTTCGCTCAACGTCGCGCCCGACCTGTCGCATTTCGGCGGCATCGTGCCGTGCGGCATCGCCGAATATCCCGTCACCAGCCTCGCCGCGCTGGGCCGGGACGTGTCGTTCGCACAGGTCGACGCCCGGCTTGCCGCCGCTTTCCCCGCCTTTCTCGACAAGCTGCGGTCCAGCGACTAGGGGTGATGCCATGACCCGTATTGCCTTCGCCAGCCTTCTCTTCCTTTCGCTCGCGGCCTGTGGCGGCAGCGAGCCGAAGGGAACATCGACCACCAAGCTCGACGCCGTCGAAGTCCAGCCCGGAACGATCAGCGATTCGATGATCCTGCTCGACGATGCGGCGGGCGACGGCACCGCCGTCGATAACAGCGTGCCCGACGACGCCGCGAAAAGCCCGCGCGCGAAGCCCGAAGCGGAAGCGGACGAAGGAGAGACCGAAACCGTCGCCGACAGCGGCGGCGATGGCGAGGAAGGTGTGGTCATCTCCACACCCGTCGCCAAGAAGGCGCCCGCCGAGCAGAAGAAATAAGGGCGCGCGCCTTTTCTTCCTTTCGTCATGCTGAACTTGTTTCAGCATCCATGGCCCACTTTTCGCCTGCCACGCCGGCGTAACGGGAAGGGGCAGACCATGGACCCTGAAACAAGTTCAGGGTGACGCGTCAGGAATGACCGAGCAGCCTCCGACCTACCGCAACCCCAGGCTCTTGTGCGTCTGGAGCGACAGGCGCCAGCGCGGATCGGCCATCACCAGATCGATGCAGGCCCGCACATTGGCCGCCGCATCCGCATCGTCGAGCGGCTGGACCAGCCGGTGCCGGAAATCGAGCATCGCCAGCCGTTCGATATCGCTGCCGGGCTGCGGCCACACCAGCTTCAATTCGTCGCCGCTCGTCTGTACCAGCTCGCTGCCCGCCTTGGGGCTGACGCAGATCCAGTCGATGCCGGGCGCGACGGGAAGCGTGCCGTTGGTCTCGATCGCGATGGTGAAACCCTCCGCGTGCAGCGCATCGACCAGCGCCACATCGACCTGAAGCATCGGCTCGCCGCCCGTCAGCACGACATAGCGGTCGGCCGTCCCCTCGCCCCAGCTTTGCGCGATGACGCCCGCCAGTTCCGCCGCGCCGCGATATTTGCCGCCCAACGTGCCGTTGGTGCCGACGAAATCGGTGTCGCAGAAGCGGCACACGGCCTTGGCGCGGTCGGCTTCGCGCCCCGTCCACAAATTGCAACCGGCAAAACGGCAGAACACCGCGCGGCGGCCCGCCTGCGCGCCCTCCCCCTGCAACGTCAGGAAGATTTCCTTGACGGCATAGGTCACAGCTCAGACTCCGGGAACGGCGTAGCGCGTCGGGTCCACCAGCCCCGCCTCGGCAAAGCCCTTGGCGCGCAGGCGGCAACTGTCGCACAGCCCGCAGTGCAGCCCCTCGGGCGTCGGGTCATAGCAGGACCAGCTCAGCCCCGCGTCCATGCCCAGCCGGGCCGCCTCGGCGGCGATATCGGCCTTGGTCATATGCTGAAGCGGGGCATGGATGCGGAATTCCACGCCCTTGTCGCCGTCGCGCGTCGCGAGCCGCGCCAGCGCCTCGAACCCCGCGATGAACTCCGGCCGGCAATCGGGATATCCCGAATAGTCGAGCGCGTTGACGCCGATAACGATGTCCTGCGCGGCGCGCGCCTCCGCTAGTCCCAGCGTCAGCGACAGGAAAATCAGGTTGCGCGCGGGGACATAGGTGATCGGCACCTCGTCCCCCACGTCGTCCTTCGGCACGTCGATGTCGGCGGTCAGCGCCGATCCGCCGAAGCGCCGCAAGTCGAGCGGCAGGACGATATGCTCCGCCGCGCCCACGGCGGCGGCGATGCGCGCCGCCGAGTCCAGCTCGACGCGGTGGCGCTGGTTGTAATCGACGGTCAGCGCGACGATGCGTGCGCCCGCCTCGCGCGCCAGGCCCGCGCAGACCATCGAGTCGAGTCCGCCCGACAAAAGGACGATCAGGGTCTTTCCGGCAATATCCTGCATCGGCGCCCGATAGGCGCGTCGGGCGGCCCGCGCAACACCGGCCTTCCGGGCCTTCCTCAAAGAAATGGGCCGTACCCGCATTCGGATACGGCCCAGTGCGGCAGAAAGCCGTTAGGGAGAAGGACACACATGGGTGGCCAAGCCCCCTTATGGCAGATCATGGTAAAGAAAGCGTTGTGGATCAGCAGGGACCCGTGCGCCGCGCCTCGAACGCCTGCGAGAAGGGGCGCCCTTCCGCGATCCCCTGCGTATCGATCTGGACGAGCCGGTTGGTCTCGCTGCGGATCGTCGTGCGGCCATGGCCCGCGCCGGGGCAGGTATAATGGACCGTCACGGAGTTCGGCGCATCCTCGATGATATAGCGCGAGCAATTGGCGCGCGGATGTTCCAGCTGGATCATCCGCCGCGCATCGCCCAGGCACATGGTGCGTGCGACATTGTCCTGCCCGCGCTCACGAAGCTGCCAGCTTCCCTTTTCCAGTCTGTCGAGCATCGCCAGCGACGGCGCCTGCGCGGGCACGGCCGTCGCCGCAGCCAGCGCGCCGCCCGCGACGGCGGCCATACGCAAAAGAAAGGGAGAGAAGATCGCCATTATCATCCAGTCCACAGGCCGCCCATATATGGGCAGAGTTGCGACCCCATGACCATGACGTAGCAATTGGATTCGCCGTTTACAACCGTTTGGCGCTGAATCGCCTCGCTTCGTCGCCGTTCCGCGCTCAGTCGCCCGCGCCGATGTCGGCCAGTGGGATCGGAAAAAGGCGCGAGCAAAAGGCGCAATCGACTTGGATCAGCCCCTGCTCGTCGGCCATGTCGCGCCGTTCCGCCTCGGGAAACTGGGCGAGGACCGACGCGAAATGCTCGATGCTGCACCGGCAGCCGCGCGACACGCGCCCGCCGGGTTCGATCCGCACCTGATCCTCGTGGAACAGGCGCCACGCCAGCGTTTCGAGCGACGTCGCCGGGTCGGTCAGTTCCGCATCCTTCAGCGTCGCGGCGATCGTCTCGGCATGTTGCCATTCGGGATGATCGCCGCGCGCCTCGATACGGTCGCGGCCGACTTCGCCTTCGGGCAGATGCTGAAGCAGCAGCCCGCCCGCGATGCAGCCCGCCTCCGCATCGTGGCGCGCGGCGAGCTTGATCAGGCTCGGTATCTGTTCCGACTGGTCGAAATAATGTTCGGCGGCAGTGCCGATCGACGATCCTTCGAGCGGGACGATGCCCTGATAGCGCTCGCCCGTCGTCGCCTGATCGAAGGTGATCGCGAGGAACCCCTCACCGAACAGCGCGAACAGCGTCGGGTCGGGACCGACGGCCGCGAGCCGCTCGGCATCGAATTTCAGATGGCCGCGCAATTCGCCCGCGCGATAGTCGCACACCAGCAGTTCGACGGGACCGCCGCCGGTCTGCGCCTGCAAGGTCATCTGCCCCGCATCGTCCTTCAGCGTCGAGCCGAGCAGCACCGTCAGCACCAGCGCCTCGGCGAGCAGCTTTTCGGCGACGAGCGGATAATTATGCGCCGCCATGATCCGGTTCAGCACCGGTCCCAGCCGCACCAGCCGCCCGCGCACATGGCGTTCGGCGATGGTGAAGACCAGGGGCTGGTCGAACCAGGTCTCGGCGACCGCGCTCATAATTTGCCGAGCGCCCACAACAGCACCGATTTCTGGGCGTGGACGCGATTCTCCGCCTCGTCCCAGACGCGCGACTGCGGGCCGTCGATCACGGCGTCGGTCACTTCCTCGCCGCGATGCGCGGGCAGGCAGTGGAGGAAGACCGCATCGCCCTTCGCCGCGCCCATCAGCCGCTCGTCCACTTGAAAGGGTGCCATCGCCGCGAGCTTGTTATGGGCATGCTCCTGCCCCATCGACACCCATGTGTCGGTGACGACGATATCGGCGCCTGTGACCGCCTCGCGCGCGTCGGCGACGATGTCGATGCGCGCGCCTTTCGCCCGCGCCGCCGCGACGAAGGCCGCGTCGGGTTCATAGCCTTGCGGGCACCCCGCGCGCACGTTGAAGCCGAACAGCCCCGCCGCCTCGATCAGCGAAGCGAGGACATTGTTGCCGTCGCCGAGCCACGCCAGTTCCAGTCCGGGCAGCGCCTTGCCGCTCTCGACGATGGTGAGCAGGTCAGCGACGATCTGGCACGGGTGCGACAGGTCGGTCAGACCGTTGATGACGGGGACGCCCGCGTGCGCCGCCAGTTCCTCGATCTTGGCATGGTCGTCGGTGCGGATCATGATCGCATCGACATAGCGCGACAGGACGCGCGCCGTGTCGGCGACCGTCTCGCCGCGCCCGAGCTGCATCGTGCCGCCGTCCATCACCATCGATTGCCCGCCAAGCTGGCGGATCGCCATGTCGAACGAGGCGCGCGTGCGCGTCGAATTCTTCTCGAACACCATCGCCAGCACATGGTCGGCAAGCGGCGCGTCGGCATCGACGCGCCCCTTGGGCCAGCCCGCGCGCGCGGCCTTGCGGTCGATCGCGTCGGCCAGCATCGCCGCGACGGCATCGCCTCCGGCATCGGTCAGGTTCAGGAAATGCCGCATATCACGCCCCCCGAGTCGTCAGGCTTCCGGCGGCGTATAGCTCGCCGCCGCCGCCGACAGTTTCTCGATACATTCGCCGATGTGACTTTCGTCGATGTTGAGCGGCGGCAGGATGCGCACGACATTGTCGCCCGCCGCGACCGACAGCAGGCCGTGATTGTCGCGCAGATGGGCGACGAAGGCGCGGCTGTCGGACTTGAGCTTCAGCCCCAGCATCAGCCCCATGCCGCGCACGCTGTCGAACAGATGGTCGTGATTGGGGATCAGTTGCTCCAGCGCGCCGCGCAGCCGCTCGCCCGTCGCCTTCACGCCGTCGAGAAAGCCGTCCTCCAATATCACGTCCAGCACCGCCTGCCCCGCCGCCATCGCCAGCGGATTGCCGCCATAGGTCGAACCATGGGTGCCGATCACCATCCCGCGCGCGGCCTTTTCGGTGGCAAGGCACGCCCCCATCGGAAATCCGCCGCCGATGCCCTTGGCGCTCGCCAATATGTCCGGCTCGACGCCATATTGTTCATAGGCATACAGCGTGCCCGTGCGCGCGACGCCGCATTGCACTTCGTCGAAGATCAGCATCAGGTCGCGCTCGTTGCAGATGTCGCGCAGTCCCTGAAGGAAGGGCTGCGACGCCGGGCGGACGCCGCCCTCGCCTTGCACCGGCTCGATCAGAAAGCCCGCCGTGCTGTCGTCGACCAGGTCGAGCACGGCGTTGAGATCGTCGAACGGCGCATAGGCGAAACCGGGCAACAGCGGTTCGAACCCATGGCGCAGCTTTTCCTGGTTGGTCGCGGAAATCGTCGCCAGCGTGCGCCCGTGAAAGGCGTTGTTGAAGGAGATGAGCGTGTGCTTCTGCGTCTCGCCCGCGCTCGAATGATAGGCGCGCGCGGTCTTGATCGCGCATTCGACCGCCTCCGCCCCCGAATTGGTGAAGAACACCGTGTCGGCGAACGTATGATCGACGATCCGCCGCGCCAGCGCCTCGCCCTGCGGGCTGCCATAGAGGTTCGACACATGCATCAGCGTCGCCGCCTGATCCTGGATCGCCTTGGTCAGGTGCGGGTGGCCGTGGCCAAGGATGTTGACGGCGATGCCGCTTGCGAAATCCAGATAGCGCTCGCCGCGCTCGCCGATCAGATACGCCCCCTCACCGCGCACGGGACGCACGTCGCACCGGGGGTAAACGGGCATCAGCGGCGTGATCGTCATGGCGAGGGCCTTTCCGTTAAACAAAGGAAAAAGGCGACCCCAAGCGGGCCGCCCTTGTCCGGGTCGCTCCTATACCGCCGGGGCCGGAGCCGCGTCAACATGGGGCCTTGCAGGTCTCCGCCACTCTCCCTCCGTTCGTCCTGAGGAGCCATTGAGCTTGTCGAAATGGCGTCTCGAAGGACAGCAGCGCTGCGCCAGCGTCCTTCGAGAGGGCTTCGACAAGCTCAGCCCTTCCTCAGGACGAACGGAAGGGGATTTATAGCGACTTCGCCGCCTCGATCGTCAGCGCCAGCGATCGCTTGCGCGCTTCATGGTCGAACATCGACGATGCGACGATCACTTCGTCCACGCCCGTGCGCGCCACAAAGCCCTTCAGCCCCGCCGCCACATCCTCTGCCGTGCCGACGGCCGAGCATATCAGCACATGGTCGAGGATCGCGCGCGCATTGGGCGGCAGGCCGTCCTTATATCCCGCGACCGGCGGCGGCAGCAGCCCCGGCTGGCCCGTGCGCAGCGCGACGAAGGCCTGCTGCTGCGAAGAGGCGAGCAGTTCCGCTTCCTCGCGGCTGTCCGCCGCAAAGACATTGAACGCCGCCGCCGCATAGGGTTCGGCCAATTGCGCCGAAGGCTTGAACTGGCGGCGATAAATGTCGAGCGCCTCGTCGAGCGCGTCGGGCGCGAAATGGCTGGCAAAGGCATAGGGCAACCCCAGCATCGCCGCGAGCTGCGCGCCGAACAGGCTGGAACCCAGGATCCACAGCGGCACGCGCGCCCCCTCGCCCGGCACGGCGCGGATGCCCAGCCGCTCGTCGCCCGCGAGGAAAGCCTGCAATTCGACGACATCCTGCGGGAACTGCCGCTCGTCGCTGGCCAGATTGCGGCGCAGTGCGTGCGCGACACGCTGGTCGGAACCCGGCGCGCGGCCCAGCCCCAGATCGACACGGCCCGGAAACAGCGCCTCCAGCGTCCCGAACTGTTCGGCGATCACCATCGGCGCATGATTGGGCAGCATGATCCCGCCCGCGGCGATGCGGATGGTCGAGGTCGCATGGCCGATATGCGCGAGCACCACGGACGTCGCGGCGCTGGCGATTCCCGTCATGCCGTGATGCTCCGCCACCCAATAGCGCGCGAAACCCAGCGCCTCGGCATGGCGCGCGAGGTCGGCGGCATTGGCGAGCGAGCGGGCGACCGATCCGCCCTGTGTGACGGGAACGAGGTCGAGGAAGGAGATTTTTGTCATGCCGGGGATATGCGGCGGCGGGCGGCGCGGTTCAAGAAGCCATCGTCATCTGCCCGTCGTCCCCGCGAAGGCGGGGACCGCCATCGGCCTTGCGCAAGCTTGCCAGCGGTCCCCGCCTTCGCGGGGATGACGAGGCGGCGCTCCTACAAGCTCGCCTTGAACAGCTCCAGCATCCGGCTCCACGCCTTTTCCGCCGCAGCCTCGTCATAGGCGCGGCCGTCAGGCGGGCACCAGCCGTGCATCGCGCCCTTATAGACCTCGACCTCGTGCCATTGCGGACGCGGAGCCAGCACGGC
The DNA here is from genome assembly GCA_002842935.1 of Alphaproteobacteria bacterium HGW-Alphaproteobacteria-13. Taxonomy (GTDB): domain Bacteria; phylum Pseudomonadota; class Alphaproteobacteria; order Sphingomonadales; family Sphingomonadaceae; genus Sphingopyxis. The sequence continues at coordinate 7,626 of PHEM01000138.1, forward strand.
GTTCAGGCGGTTCTTCTCCTCCGGCTCCTTCCGGTCGTCATTGTCGGCGATGGCGAAGAGGAAACCCGCCTGCGTTTCCGGGATCAGCAAGTGCGGGCTGTCGGGCTTGTCCGTGCCGACGCCCGCGCCGTGGAAACTCGCCGCCGCCTTCACGCGACCGGGATTCAGCGCCGCCGTATAGATGACCATCGGCCCGCCCATGCAATAGCCCGCCGCACCGATGCCGCGCGCCGTATCGACCTGCGGCTGCGCGTCAAGGAAGCCCAGATGCGCGCGGGCGTCGGTCTCGACCAGCGGGCGCGTCAGTTGCCGCAGATAGCCGAACAGCGTCTCGCGCACCCCCGGATCGTCGAAATCAT
>PHEM01000139.1 GCA_002842935.1 Alphaproteobacteria bacterium HGW-Alphaproteobacteria-13
CGATGGTGCGGCGCGGCTCTCCAACCTGATGGGTATCCACAAGGCGCTGAGGATCATCTTTTCCGAAGCCCAACGTGGCTACGCCTGGATCAAGGCAGGTAACGCCGCCTTTGCCGGAGCGAGTGCACTCGACGTCATGCTTGGCGGCGAGCTGACCGATATCATGCGGGTGCGTCGCTATCTTGATGCCGAACGTGGTGCCTGGTGATTGATCCCAAGGCAATTCCGGTCGCCCAGGTCGTGTGGAAAGGTGCTGTGCGGATTATCCGCAGTGCCTTTCCACCTATCGACCTGTTCGAAGATATCGCAGACCCCGCAGATTGGCCGCTGCTGATCTATGCCGAGCAAAAGACCAATCCCCGCATCATGGCGACGATCGGCAATCTCGATCTTGTACCTGCTGACCGCCGGGTAGGGGGCAGCGGCGCATCCTATCTGATGGCCCCGTTCACGCATGTCAGCACCGACCGACCAAGTCGCTTCACCGATGGGACCTACGGCGTCCTATACGCGGGGGATGCATTCGAAACTGCGCTGTTCGAGACAATCCATCACCATGCCCGCTTCATGGCTCGCACTGTAGAAGCGCCAGGCTGGACATCACAGTTCCGTGAGATCATCCTTTCGGTAAGCGCTGATCTTCACGATCTCAGGAGCCTTGCCGCAGGCGATCCCGCGCTAGATCCCGACAACTATGCTGCATCGCAAGCCCTCGCTGTTGAACTCAAAGGGGGCGGGGCCGAAGGTCTTGTCTATCCGAGCATCCGGCATCCGGGTGGTGAATGTGTCGGCTTGTTCTACCCGGATTGTGCATCCGACCCCACTCAGGGACGTCACCTCGACTATCACTGGGACGGAATGGGTGTCGATCTGGTTCGAGACGCTGGTACAGGGGCGGTGTTTCGGGTGGTGCTGTCTGAGCGATAGATTCCTAGTCCGAATTCTGCCGCGGCGACCTCAGCTAATATGAAGTCTGAATCAGACATCCAGCTCGGGTCGCGACTCTCCCGATAGCTGCCAATTTGTCTGGTAGGAACTCTGAATGCTGACCACTCGCAATGACGGCGGTACGATCCTAGCCCGCAGCGAGCGCAAGATGAGATCGCTTTGTAATTCCTGTCGTCGATTACCGGACGTCCTCCGTGTCGGAACTCATCCATGAACTATGAACATGATGGTTGGCGCCGCCCTTAGCAGGCTCGGACTGCTATCCCACCATATATCCCGCATCGGACGCTGCCGTCGGATAGGCAAACATCGTTGACTTGATGTCGTCTGCAGTGAGGCCATGCCGGATGGCAAGACCAAAGACGTTGATCAGTTCGTCTGCATCGGGACCGACAAGGTGGGCGCCGAGTATGCGTCCCGTCCCAACCTGGATTAGAAGTTTGTGCCCATAAATCTGTGCGTTCAGGCGTCGCGCCGAAAACCATTCGGGGTGGGATCCGGCGTTGACGTTGAACTCCAGGCCGGCTTCGCGCGCTTCGCTTTCCAACATGCCGACCCTGGCTGCCGGCGGCTCGGTGAACAGGGCACTGGGCACTCCGTCGTAGTTCGGCGTCCGATCGCCGTTATCGAGGATGTTCTCCACCACGACTTTCGCATCGTGGCTGGATACCGGCGTCAAAGGCGGTCCCTTCGCCGCCGCGTCGCCAGCGGCGAACACCTTACCGTTGCTCTGGCTGCGTAGCTGCGCAGTGAGAAGCAAGCGTTCATCGTCGCTCGCCACATTTCCCGCTTCCAGATCGAGCTTGCCGAGTGCCGGACCTCTACCCGCGGCATGCACAGCCAAATCCGTCTCGATTACCCGATTGCCGGCTTCGACCTCCAGGGTCTCGCCCGCGGCTCTCAGGCCAGTGACCTCAGCGTCAACGATCTCGATCCCGAGTTGTCCGAAACTTGGCATCAGCCAATCGACGATGTCGGGATCAAAAGCTTTGAGGACGCGCCCGCGCTGAACGATCGTGACCTTTGAGCCTGCGCGTGCGGCCAGATGCGCGAATTCCGCAGCGATATATCCGCCGCCTACGAATACGATGCGCTCAGGAAGTGTGTCGAGGTTGAGAAAAGCATCGCTGTGGGTGAGCAATTGTTCACCTGTAATTCCCAGCGGGCGGGGGATCGCTCCAGTTGCGATCAGGGCGTGGCTGAACTGCAGTTCCTGATCCTCGACCGCGAGCCGATCAGGACCGGTAAACCGTGCTGCGCCGTGGAAGGTCGCAATACCTTTGCGATCATAACGCGCTTCCTGCTTTCCGGGCACCGGGTCGGTGAAGCTGCGCTTGAAGGCCTGAAGCCCACCCCAGTTGATCGAAGCCGACCCTCGAATGCCTTTTCCGTTCATCCGGCGAAACGCCGCGAGCGCTTCCTCGCCGCTCACCATCATTTTCTTGGGGTCACAGCCGCGCAGCGCGCAGGTCCCGCCGTAGGGGCGGTAATCGATCACTGCACAGCGTTTGCCTGCATCGGCCATACGATGGACAGCGACCTGAGCTGCCGTTCCCGATCCGATCGCGATAAAATCGAACGCTTCAGCCATCGCAGCAATCGCCTTCCTGGATCGGTGGACAGGGAACCGTGCCATAGGAGCAGAATACGCAGCAATCGCCATGCACCGGCTTGAGGCGCACGCCGCAACCCGAACAGTTGTAGAAGAACATGCAGGCGTTCGTCGGCATCTCCTCGTCCTTCTCGTGCCCACATTCGGGACAACGCAGGCGGGAGATTAGGATCGGATCAGCCATAGAGGAATGCTCCGACCAAAAGAACGACACCAATGACAATGCCGGCGGCGGTAAGAGCCCGATAGGTCGACGAACCGCATGCCGCATCGGTCGGGCAAGCTCGCGCTTGCCGGAATTGCCAGAGGAGACGTATGGCCGCGGCGAACAGCAGAACCGAAGCCAGAACAAGCAGGGGCGTGCGATAAGGGCCGACGATCGGGGCGATGCTGCCCAGCCAGGCCGAACCCACTCCGGCCGAGGCGAGAGCGAGAGGAAGAGCACAGCAGGCAGCTGCCCCAAAAGCCGCAGCGATGCCGCCACCCGTCGCCAAACCGTTCCACCATGTGCCAGGGCTGCGCATTGGATGTCCTTTTGCAAAACTCGAGTCGCGACCGTATCTACAGTCTGTAGCAACTACAGACTCAAGGGGTTTACGGGTGCAGATTGGCGAAGTCTCGCGGCGAAGTGGATGCAACATAGAGACGATCCGCTACTACGAACGGATCGGAGTCATCGAACCACCGCCACGAAAGGGTTCGTATCGCGACTACGGCCCCTCTGACCTCGAGCGCCTTCGCTTTGTCCAGCGTGCCCGCGAACTCGGCTTTTCGCTGCAAGAGGTTCAGGTCCTGCTCGACCTCGCCCCACAGCCTGACGAGAATTGCAACCAAGTACAGGCTATCGCGGCGCAGCACCTGTCGAATGTCCGTGCCAAGCTGGTTGACCTTCGGAAAATGGAATCAGCCCTGGCAACCCTCGTATCGCGGTGCGACAGCAGTCCAGATGGTTGCTGTCCTGTGGTTGAAAGCCTGGCGGGAGCGATTTGAATTGGGTTGCGGCAGCGCTCGCATGTTGATCCTGTCCATTGCCTCGAGGAGAACTTGGACCGAAAATCCAGATCGTGCTCCAGCCGGAGGCGTTCTATGAATGCCTTTACCCGATCCAGTACCCTCCCCTTCATTCTCGCCTCGCACCCGGCCGCCCAGTTGCGATAATACCGGCTGCGTCGGCAGGCGTGGGGACCGGAATATTCCGTTCCTTGCGCTCCGAATACCGGTCGACCAACTGTTCGGCATGCGGGCGCAGCAGCACCGTGAAGCGGACGAGTTCTTCCATGACGTCGACAATGCGGTCGTAGAGCGCGGAAGATTTCATGCGCCCCGCCTCGTCGAATTCCTCGTAGGCCTTGGGCACGCTGGATTGGTTGGGGATGGTGAACATCCGCATCCAGCGGCCAAGCAGCCGCAACATGTTGACGGTGTTGAAGGACTGTGAGCCCGCCGACACCTGCATGACCGCCAGCGTCCGCCCCTGCGTGGGACGCATGCCTCCGATGCTGAGCGGCAGGTGATCAATCTGGGTCTTCATGATGCCGGTGATCTGGCCGTGCCGCTCCGGGCTGCACCACACCATGCCCTCGGACCAGAAGGCGTGCTCGCGCAGTTCGTGAACGGCAGGATGGTCGTCACCGCCGACCTGATCCGGCAGCGGAAGGTCGGAGGGATCGAAGATGCGCGTCTCAGCGCCGAACAGCTGGAGCAGTCGCGCGGCTTCCTCGACCGCGAGGCGCGAATACGAGCGCTCCCGCAGGGAGCCGTAGAGCAACAGGATACGCGGCGGTGACGGGTCGGCACCAAGGCCCTCGGCAGGGCGGGCATGGACGAAGGCCGGATCGAGCGCGGGGAAGCTGTCGGGATCGGGCAACAGACGAACGCGGGACAAAAAGGATCTCCAGACTTGGATAATCAGCCGCGTGGGCCGAACAGGATGATGGCAGCGCCGGCAAGCACGACCGCGCCGCCGACGAAGTCCCAGCGGTCAGGCGTGGTGCCCTCGACGATCCACAACCACAGCAGCGATGCGGCAACATAGACCCCGCCATAGGCCGCGAAGGCGCGACCGGCAGCGTCGGTTGGGACGAGCGTCAGCAGCCAGGCGAACAGGGCCAGCGACACCATCCCGGGCAGCAACCACAAGGGGCTCTTTTCCAGCCGCCACCATGCCCAGAATGCAAAGCAACCGGCGATTTCGAACAGCGCCGCGAGCGGATAGACGAGGAACAGCTTCATGCAAAACTCAATCGCAGGGCGAGCGCTGCCAGTGTCACCAGCAGGATCGGCGTCGTCAGCGTGATGCCGACGCGGAAATAATACCCCCAGCCGATCTTCACGCCCTTCTGCCCCAGAACGTGCAGCCACAGCAGGGTCGCGAGCGAGCCGATCGGGGTGACCTTGGGCCCAAGGTCGCAGCCAATGACGTTGGCGTAGATCATGGCATCGCGAACCGGGCCAGTGGCACTGGTCGCATCGATAGACAAAGCGCCCACGAGGACGGTCGGCATGTTGTTCATGCCCGAGGATAGCACGGCTGAAAGAATGCCCGTCCCGAAGGCCGCGCCCCATACGCCCCCCTCGGCGGAACGTTCCAGCAACCCGGCTAGCATGGTGGCAAGGCCGGCGTTGCTCATGCCGTAGACGACGAGATACATGCCGAGTGAGAAAATCACGACCTGCCATGGTGCTTCGCGGATCACCTGGCCTGTGGGAATGACGTGGCCGCGCGCAGCGATGGCGATGAGCGCCAGCGCGCCGACCGCAGCGACCGCGCTGATCGGCACGCCGAGCGGATCGAGAACGAAGAAGCCAACTAGCAGCAGGGCCAGCACCACCCAGGCGGCGCGGAAGGTCGCGCGGTCAAGGATCGCTTCTGCCGGAGCGCGGAGCTGTGCGACGTTGTAGCTGGCGGGAATGTCCTTGCGAAAGAACAGAAGCAGAGCTGCCAATGTGGCGGCAATTGCGGCCAAATCGACCGGCACCATGACCAGCGCATATTCACCGAAACCGATGTCGAAGAAGTCCGCCGAGACGATGTTGACGAGGTTGGAGACCACCAGCGGCAGGCTGGCAGTATCGGCGATGAACCCAGCCGCCATGACGAAAGCCAGCGTCGCCTTGGCGTTGTATCCCAGCGCCCGGAGCATCGCGATCACGATCGGGGTCAGGATCAGAGCGGCGCCATCATTGGCGAAGATCGCGGCAACGCTTGCACCCAGCAATACCACGAGCACAAACAGCCAGCGACCATTGCCGCGCCCCCACCGCGCCACATGGAGCGCAGCCCATTCGAAGAATCCCGCGCGGTCGAGGATCAAACTGATCAGAATGATTGCCACGAAGGCACCGGTAGCGTTCCAGATGATATCCCAGACCATTGGGATGTCGGCGAACGAGATAACGCCGGTGGCAAGGGCCAGCAGTGCTCCGCCGATCGCGCTCCACCCGATGCCGAGCCCGCGCGGCTGCCAGATCACCATCGTGATGGTGACCACGAAGATCGCGATCGCCAGCAGCATCAGACGATACGCCCGCCCGCCGCGTCCACAACCTGCTCGCCATCCTCCTTGGTGAAGGCGCCCTGCTGGGGGCTCGGCAGAATGTCGAGCACTACCTCGGACGGGCGGCACAGGCGGACACCGAGCGGCGAGACGACGAGCGGCCGGTTGATGAGGATCGGGTGTTCCATCATCGCATCCACCAGCGCCGTATCGCTCAGACTCTCATCGCCGAGCCCCAATTCGGCATAAGGCGTGCCCTTTGCGCGCAGCAGCTCCCTGGGACTGAGCCCGGCACGCTCGATCAGGCTTTCGAGCATGGCGCGCGAAGGTGGCGTCTTCAGATACTCGATAACATGCGGCTCGATCCCGGCGTTGCGGATCATCGCCAGCGTGTTGCGCGAGGTCCCGCATTCGGGATTGTGGTAGATGACGATGTCGGTGGTCATTCAGGCTTCCCTCGCCTTGGCGGTCGCGCCCTCTTCGCGGCCGATGGCGGCCAGCTTGCTGCGCACAGACATATCGTCGATGCTCTTAAGCGGAAGCATCAAGAACAGCTCGATCCGGCGTTTGAGATAGCTGAGCGCATCGACGAAAGCCTGCCGCTGGCCATCGCCCTCGACTGCGGCGGGATCCTCGACGCCCCAATGCGCGGTGAGCGGCTTGCCTGGCCATACCGGACAGCTCTCGCCCGCGGCGTTGTCGCAGACGGTGAAGATGAAATCGAACTCGGGTGCGCCGGGCTTGGTGAACTCGCTCCAGTTCTTCGAGTGCAGGCCCTCGGTCGGATAACCGAAGCTATCCAGCACCTCGAGCGACATCGGATGCACGTCGCCCTTGGGCTGGCTGCCCGCGCTGTAAGCACGGAAGCAGTCTCCGCCCATCTTGTTCATCAGCGCTTCGCCCAGAATCGAGCGGGCCGAGTTGCCCGTGCACAGGAACAGGACATTGTAAGGTTGGTCAGGCACTGTCGGCTCCATCAGCAGCAATGGGAAAGTTCGGCGATGAGCGGTTCGCAAAGCTCCGCGCGACCCCCACAGCAGTCCTTAGCGAGAAACAGCATCAGCTCGCGCAATGCGCCGATGCTCGCGCGCTGGATCATCTGCCGTCCCCGCTTCTCGGTTACGACGAGACCAGCTCCGACGAGTATGGCGAGGTGACTGGAAAAGGTGCTCTGGCTGAGGCCCGACGCGTCGACCAGTTGCCCGGTGGAAAGCCCACCGGGCTCGCTGCGGACGAGACGGCGAAACGCGTCGAGGCGTGTGGGATGTGCGAGGGCGGAGAGAGAAGCGAGTGCTGCAGCGGATTTCACTCATCGGCAATTACCGATGCGTTCTGGAGCGGTCAATATCGATCGGGAATTTTCGATGTGTTGCTGAAAGGTAGAAGGTATCGGCGAGCTACTTTTGTAAGCCCAGATGCCGAGTTATGCATGCGCAGATGCTGAAATCGAACAATCAGTAACCAGCCGGCCGGCAGTCATTGAGAGGGAAGGGGGCTTGCTTCTGATTGAGCCGAACGAGCGTCGAAGGTCGATGCTTGAGCTCGCAATCAGGAGTAAGTCCCATGATCAAGTCGATTCTGCTGACCAAGTTAGTCCAGTCCCCACGTAACGTGCGCCGCCACGGTGACCCAGCTGCAGATGCCGAACTGAAAGCGAGCATTGCAGCCCATGGCTTGTTGCAGAACCTCATCGTTCGGCCTGCCTCTCGCGGAAAATTCGAGGTCGAGGCCGGAGAGCGCCGCCGGTGCGCCTTGCTGGCGCTTACCGAAGAGAAAGTCCTGCCGAAGGGCTACGAGTGTCCGCCGTCAGCACCAATGGCACAGATTTGAGGTTGTGATTTAAGGAGGATTTGGGCTTCGTCGTAGTGACGAAGGAACGAAGATGAAGCCCAA
>PHEM01000140.1 GCA_002842935.1 Alphaproteobacteria bacterium HGW-Alphaproteobacteria-13
TCGACCCGCAGGGAAAGGCCGCGCGCAGCACATCGACGGCTCCCGCCCCTTCGGGCAGGCGCGCCGCGACATCGGACACGAGTTGATGGATGGTCGGGAAACTCTCGACACGGAACAGGTCGGGGACCGCGACCGAACCCGGCACCGCGATGCGCGACAGGTCGTTGCGGATCAGATCGACGATCATCAGATTTTCGGCCCGCTGCTTGGGATCGGCCGCCAGCTCCCGCGCCGCGCGCGCATCCTCCCGCGCATCGCCGCACCGCGCCGCCGTGCCCTTCATCGGTCGCGCCATCACCTGCCCGTCGCGCAGCGCGAAGAAAAGCTCCGGCGAATGCGAGGCGATCGCCTGCTCGCCCGTCCAGATAAAGCCGCCATAGCCCGCGCGCGCCGTGCGCCGCAGCCGCGCATAGGCGGCGAGCGGATTGCCGAGCACCGGCACATCGGCGCGGAACGTCAGATTGGCCTGATAGATGTCGCCCGCGCGGATCAGCGCCAGCACCGCCTCCACCGCCGCCTGATAGTCGCCGCGCGCGATTCGCGGCGCGACGCCGCCGATCCACGCGCTCGCGGGATCGGGCAGCAGGGCGGCGACGGTCCCGGCATCGATCCGCCGGGCGCGCTCGAACAGTCCGAACCAGCCGAGCGGGGCGCCGTCGCCCCCACCCTCGCCTTCGCACGCCGGGCCGCGCCGCGCGGAAGCCAGCCCCTTGCCCGCTTCATAGGCCAGATAGCCCGCGGCGAACAGTCCGCGCCGCCGCGCCGCCTCCAGCGCGTCGAGCAGCGCCGGAACATCGGCGGCAGTGCGCGCGGCAACGGTATCGACAGGGTCCGTGAACAGCCGCGCCGCCACGGCGCCTTCCGCGCGCGCATCGTCGAGCAGGACGAAGGGCGGACAGCCCGGTCCCGGCAAGGGTATCGCCGTATCGCGCGCCATCAGATCGGCGCGAGCGGGCCGGATGATCGACGATGTCGCGGCAAATCCGTGGCTCCTCCCGCCCCTTCGCGAGGCGCATCTGCCTAGCCGCCGCGCCGCCACGCCGCAAGCGCCGCGCCGATTGCGATCCCCGCCCGCCTGCCATAGGGTAAGGAAACACGCCGTTTTTCGAAAAGGACAGGCCCGCGCGATGAACAGCATCCATGACTGGTCCACTCATTATCGCCACCCGACGGACTGGAACCAGTCGTTCGTGCCGCTGTCGCTGCCCGACATGCTGGCCGCCAGCGTCGCGCGCCGGGGCGATGCGCCGATGCTCGATTTCATGGGGCGGCGTTTCAGCTATGCCGAGGTCGCGCGCGGCGTCGCCCGCGTCGCGCGCGGGCTTCAGCAGCGCGGCATCGGTCCCGGCAGCCGCGTCGGCCTGTTCCTGCCCAACGTCCCCCATTATGTCGCCGCCTATTATGGCGCGCTTTCGGCGGGCGCGACGGTGGTCAATTTCTCGCCGCTCTATACCGTCGCCGAACTGGCGGCGCAGGTCGAGGATTCGGGAACCGACACGCTGTTCACGGTCAGCGCGTCGGCGCTGCTGCCGACCGCGCTCGCCGTGCTCGACGGGTCGAGCCTGCGGCAGCTTGTCGTCGGGTCGGTCGCGGGCGGGCTGCCGCACGCGAAATCCGTCCTCTATCGCCTGTTCAAGCGGCGCGAGGTCGCCTCCCTGCCCCACGACCCGCGCGTCATCCGCTTCTCCGCGCTCGTCGACAATGACGGACAGCCCGATCCCGTCGCCATCGATCCCGAACGCGACGTCGCGCTGATTCAATATACCGGCGGCACCACCGGCACGCCGAAGGGCGCGATGCTGACGCACCAGAATCTGACCGCCAACGCGCGGCAAGTGAATGCGATCGATCCCGACCGCGACGCCGACGACCGCATCTTGGGCGTGCTGCCTTTCTTCCACGTCTTCGCCAACACCGCCGTGCTCAACCGCACCATCCTCAACGGCGGGACGATCACGATGCTGCCGCGCTTCGATGCCAAGCAGACGCTGGAAGCCATCACGCGGACGCGGGCGACGGCGCTGCCGGGAGTGCCGACCATGTATCAGGCGCTGCTCGACCATCCCGACCTGGCGAGGACCGACTTTTCCTCCTTGCGCGTCTGCATTTCCGGCGGCGCGCCGATGCCGGCGGAACTGCGCGAGAAATTTGTCGCCGCGACGGGCGCGTCGCTGGTGGAGGGCTATGGCCTGACCGAAAGCTCGGGCGTCGTCGCCGCCAATCCCTATGCCGGTCCCGTCAAGCCCGGCACGATCGGCCAGCCGATCCCCGCGACGCACATCCGCCTGCTCGACAAGGAGGACCCGGCAAGGGACGCCCCGGCGGGCGAGCCGGGCGAACTCGCCGTCAAGGGTCCCCAGGTCATGCAGGGCTATTGGAACCGGCCCGACGCCGACAGGGACAGCTTCACCGAGGACGGCTGGCTGCGCACCGGCGACGTCGCGACGATCGACGCCGACGGCTATATCCGCATCGTCGACCGGCTGAAGGACATGATCGCGGTCGGCGGGTTCAAGGTCTATCCCAGCGTGATCGAGGCGATTCTCCACCAGCATCCCGCCGTAAAGGAAGCGATCGTACTGGGCGTCCCCGACGCCTATCGCGGCGAAACCCCCAAGGCGTTCGTGACGCTGGAGGACGGCGCGGCGGTCACGGGCGACGAGCTGGCGGCGTGGCTGAACCCCCAGCTCGGCAAGCACGAACGGGTGAGCGCCGTCGAAATACGCGGGGAACTGCCCAAGACGATGATCGGCAAGCTCGACCGCAAGGCGCTGCGAAGCGAGACCGAAGCAGCCGATCCTGCAATGTGATGTTGTAACCTCTGTCATGTTATGCCATATCCCTCCCTGGAGTCGAACCAACGGAGAATCGCTTGACGCATGTCGCTCGCCCTGCCCCTGCCCTGACGCGCCTTGGCGCGGCGGTCCGGGCCGTGCGCGATTCGCGGCGGCTGACGGCGATGCTGGGCGATCAATTGGCGATGGGCCTGTCGGGTCTGTGTCTGGTCCATTGCCTGGCGACATCGATCTTCTTCGCCTCCGTCGCCTCGGTCGGTGTGGCGTTCGACAATCATCTGTTTCACGTGATCGGGCTGATCGTCGCGATCGGCTTTGCCCTGGTGACGCTGGTGGCGGGCGTGCTCAGCCATGGCTATATGATGCCCTTCGCGGTCGGCAGTTTCGGGCTGGGCATGATGGCGGGCGCGCTGTCGCGGCCCCATGACGGCAGCGAAGTGGTGGCGACGATGGTCGGCGTCGCGGTGGTCGCGCTCGGCCATGACCTCAATCGCCGCGCGCGTCACTGACGCCATCGCCCGCGCGCCTTGCGGGGTCGCCGGAAACAACCTACATTATCGCCATGGGCAAGCATGATCATCGGCATGTGGAGGCGACCGGCGCCTCGCTCGCCAAGGCGGCGCAGACCGCGCTCGAGACCGCGGGCGAGGCCTGGACCGACATGCGCGCGCAGATATTCGGCGCCGTCGCGGCGATCGGCAAGCCCGCCAGCGCCTATGAGATCGCCGACATCGTGTCGCGGCAGCGCGGCAAGCGCGTCGCCCCCAACAGCGTCTATCGCATCCTCGACCTGTTCGTGGCCAACAACCTCGTCCGCCGTGTCGAAAGCGCCAACGCCTTCGTCGCCAACAGCCATCCCGGCTGCCTGCACGACTGTATCTTCCTGATCTGCGACAGTTGCGGCGCCGCCGTCCATGTCGATGACGACGCGCTGTCGGGCGGCGTCCGCGCCGCCGCCGAAAAGATCGGCTTCGCGGCCGAACGCCCCGTCATCGAAGTGCGCGGCAAATGCGCGGAGTGCCAATAGGCGGATTCGGATCGGAAGCTTCTGCTTTCCTCCCGTCACCCCGGACTTGATCCGGGGTCCCGCTTTCCTTGTGCTTTCGTGCCTTTGTGTGAGTCAAAACAATCTCACACAAAGGCACGAAGGCACGAAGGCACGAAGAAGAAGGGAGACTATAGCGGGAACCCCGCTGTCGCGGGGGTGACGGGAAGGTGGGTACCCCCTTTCCGTCTTTCTCCGCCGGGTCTAGGGAAGCCCCGATTCCCGGCACGAGGAAAGGGCTGCCCCCATGAACACCGTCATCATCCGCGAGGATGACCTTATCGAAACCATCGCCGACGCGCTCCAGTACATCAGCTATTTCCACCCGATGGACTATATCCGCGCGCTGGGCGCGGCCTATCAGCGCGAAGTGTCGCCCGCCGCCAAGGACGCGATGGCGCAGATCCTCTCGAACAGCCGCATGTGCGCCGAGGGACACCGCCCGATCTGCCAGGATACCGGCATCGTCACCGTGTTCATCAAATGGGGCATGGACTGCCGCCTCGACAGCCCCCGCAGCCTGCAACAGGTGGTGGATGAAGGCGTCCGCCGCGCCTATCTGCACCCCGACAACAAGCTGCGTGCCTCGATCCTCGCCGACCCCGCATTCAGCCGCGTCAATACGAAGGACAACACGCCCTCCGTCCTCAATGTCGAGATGGTGCCGGGCGCGAAAGTCCATATCGACGTCGCCGCGAAGGGCGGCGGCAGCGAGAACAAGTCGAAGTTCAAGATGATGAACCCCAGCGACTCGATCGTCGATTGGGTGCTGGAGATGGTGCCGCAGATGGGCGCGGGCTGGTGCCCGCCCGGCATGCTGGGCATCGGCATCGGCGGCACGGCGGAAAAGGCGATGCTGCTCGCCAAGCAATCGCTGATGGACCCGATCGACATGACCGAACTGCTCGCGCGCGGTCCCGCCAACCCGACCGAGGAATTGCGCGTCGAACTCTATGAAAAGGTCAACGCGCTGGGCATCGGCGCGCAGGGGCTGGGCGGTCTTGCCACCGTGCTCGACATCAAGATCAAGGACTGGCCGACGCACGCGGCGTCGAAACCCGTCGCGATGATCCCCAATTGCGCCGCGACGCGCCACGCGCATGTCACGCTGGACGGCAGCGGTCCCGCCTTCCTCGAACCGCCGGTGCTCGCCGATTATCCGCAGATCGACTGGGCGCCCGACAGCGCCGCGAAGCGCGTCGATCTCGACACGCTGACGCCCGAAGTCATCGCAAGCTGGAAACAGGGCGACCGCATCCTCCTCAACGGCAAGATGCTCACAGGCCGCGACGCCGCGCACAAGCGCATCGCCGACATGCTGGCGAAGGGCGAGGACCTGCCCGTCGAATTCAAGGGCCGCGTCATCTATTATGTCGGTCCCGTCGATCCGGTCGGCGAGGAAATCGTCGGTCCCGCCGGTCCGACGACCGCGACGCGCATGGACAAGTTCATGGACATGATGCTGGATCAGGGCCTGCTCGCCTGCGTCGGCAAGGCCGAACGCGGTCCCGCCGCGACGAACGCGATCGCCAAGCATAAGAGCGCCTATCTGATGGCGGTCGGCGGCGCGGCCTACCTCGTCGCGCGCGCGATCAAGGGCAGCAAGGTCGTCGGCTTCGCCGACCTTGGCATGGAGGCGATCTACGAATTCGAGGTCAAGGACTTCCCCGTCACTGTCGCCGTCGACAGCGAAGGCCAGAACGTCCACGTCAACGCGCCGCTGGTGTGGCAGAAGCGGATCAGGGACGAAGGGTTGCTGGAGAAGGCGTGAGGCGACGTCCCCGCCCCTTCTCCCCTTCTCCCCTTCTTCCCTTCTTCCCATGTCCCTTTACCGCCACCCCGGCGAAGGCCGGGGTCTCGCCCTCACGGCCAGGAATCCCCGAACCGGCGAGATTCCGGCCTTCGCCGGAATGACGATGCAAGACAGGATTGCGCGATGCGGCAACCGTGCACCTATATCCTCACCAATCGCGGCAACCAGCTGTTCTATATCGGCGTCACGAGCGACATTGCCGCCCGCATGACGCAGCATCGCGCAGGCGAGGGATCGGCGCATTGCAGACGCTACAATATCCGCAAGCTCGTTCATGTCGAATTTCATGCCACGATGCCGGAGGCCATCGCACGCGAGAAGGCGCTGAAGCAATGGCATCGGGATTGGAAACGCCGATTGGTGAACGAGAATAATCCCCATTGGACGGACTTGTTCGACGATATCCTTGCCTGACGGCGCGGCGTCTCAGAACCCGTACACCAGCGTAAAGCGCGTCAGCGTGTCGACGCTCTCGATCCCCGGCGGCGGGTTGGTGTCGATCTCCGCCGAATAGGAGAAGCGCGCCGACAGCGCGCCCGTCAGCTTCGCGTTGAGCGCGGTCAGCGAGCTGGTCGCGGTGTTGCGTTCGCCGACGATGGTCGAGGCGACTTGCGTCAGCCGCAGTGTCGGCGACATCTGCCAGGCGAAGTCAAGCCCCGCCAACCCCGTCAGTTCGCCGTCGCTGTCGCCGCGGCCCGGCAGATATTCGGTCTGGCGCCAGGCCGGTCCGGCCTTCAGGTTCAGCGACATCTTCTTGTTCGCGACCAGCTTGTACCCCAGGCCCGCCGACGTGTTCCACCGCGTATCGAACCCCAGCATCCGGTCCTGTTCCCAGCGGCCGAGACCATAAGCGAAAGTGCGTTCGTTCACGCGGATCTGCGGTTCATATTCGATCAGATAGCGCTCCATCGAGGTGCGGCCGTTGGTGCGCTGATAATCGGCCTGCGCGCGAAAGCGCTGGTCCCAGTCGATCCCCTTGCGCGTCAGGCCCACGCCCACGCTCAGCCCCGCCGACTTGCTGTTGCCGCTGGCGTGCGACGCGCCGACCTGGCCTTCGCCTTTCCAGTTCTGCCAGAATTTGGCCGCCGCCAGCTTGGCGCGCGCCGCCTCCGCCGCCGCCTGTTTTTCCGCCGCCCGCTTCGCCCGATAGTCGGCGAGCAGCGCATCGATCTCGGCCATCTGTTCCGGGCTGGCCTTCTTGGCGAGCGCGCCCACCGTCTCGACATCGCTGTCCCGCTTGCTCGCCATCGCCGCGGCGAGCATCTCACGAACCGGATCGGGTTCCTCCCCGCCCTGGTGCCGCGCCTGCCAGGCGGCGAGCATCGCATCGATCTCCACGATCGAAAGCGGGTTCGTCGCCTTCGCCAGCGACGCCACGGTTTCCACGTCCTTGCGCTCGCCGCTCGCGATCGCGGCATCGATCATCGCGCGCACCGGATCGGGCAGGCGCACGGGTTCCCGCGCCGCCATCACCATAGGGATGACCCCCAACGGCAGCGCCGGATCGGGCACGGCGGCACTGGCCGGCCGGATGGCGGCGGCGATCAGGAAGGCGGCGAGCGCCGGACGCGCGGGCTGTCTCATCGAACGGGAGTCCTTCTGCGGGGGCGAGTGGGCCGGTTTTCGATCCAATGGAGGGCTTCGCTGCCCTCACCGCCCCTTTTAATCGCAAAACCGCTGGCATTTCCAGCCTTAAGGCCCCATTTGCCTTCGCATGTGGGTCGCCATCATCGCCATTTTCTGCGCCGGGGTCGGCAATTTCGCGATGCATCGCGCCTTCGTGGAGAGCGACGATCCGCTGGTGCAGGAGATGGTGCGCCCGCTCATGCAGAAGGTCGGGCCGTACGCCACCTATGCCTTTGAGTTCCTGCTGCTGGTCGGCGCGATGGCGATCGCGACGCGAAACTGGTTCACGGGCCTGATGCTCTATGGTCTCTATACCATCTTCAACGCCATGGCGTTCAGCTGGATCATGCATCGGCCGCGCTGATGCGGGCTTCCCCCTTCCCGCTTGCGGGAGGGGGAGAAGAGGTGTCACACCGCGCCGTGATACCACCACACACCGTCGCGATCCTCGCGCCGCACGCGGCCCTCGACCTCCAGCCGCTTGAGATGCGCGAGCGCTTCGCCCGTCGCCAGGCCCTGATTATCGCCGCTGATCGGACGGTTGAACAGCATCGGAAAAGTGTCGACGGCGCGCAGCGGCTTTTCCGCGATCGCCTCCGCCGCCGCCTGTTTTTCCGCCGCCCGCTTCGCCCGATAGTCGGCGAGCAGCG
>PHEM01000141.1 GCA_002842935.1 Alphaproteobacteria bacterium HGW-Alphaproteobacteria-13
ATCCTCCCGCGCCGTCCGCTGCGCCAGGGGCAGCAAGGCGTCAAGGACCTCGCTTTCGCGCATA
Source organism: Alphaproteobacteria bacterium HGW-Alphaproteobacteria-13 (assembly GCA_002842935.1). Taxonomy (GTDB): domain Bacteria; phylum Pseudomonadota; class Alphaproteobacteria; order Sphingomonadales; family Sphingomonadaceae; genus Sphingopyxis. The sequence continues at coordinate 65 of PHEM01000141.1, forward strand.
CGAAAAAGGGCGAGCCTGTCTTTCCTGCTTTGATCGATCGACGCCATTCCAAACCTGAATGTTTATATTTCTGCAATAAGGACGATATTAATAATAATCGTTGGAAGTTCCGGAAAATCGTGAAATGATTGCTGAAGAATCATCGCATTTGCCGGAGGATAATCGATGCTGACTGATGCCGACCGCCGCATTCTCAAGGTCATTCAGGCCGAGGGCCGCATCACCAATCAGGAACTGGCCAATCGTTGCGGCCTGTCGCCGTCTGCTTGCTTCGACCGGATGAAAAAGCTGCGCGAGCAGGGCTATATCCTCGGCTTTCACGCCTTGCTGGACCCCAACAAGCTGGACCGCGCGCTGTTGATCTTCATCGAGATATTGCTGGACCGGACGACGGGCGACCTGTTTCAGGAATTTGCGGCGGCGGTCGCCAAAATGCCCGAAATCCTGGAATGCCACATGGTCGGGGGCGGTTTCGACTATCTGATCAAGGTCCGCGTCCGCGACATGGCCGCCTATCGTTCCTTTCTCGCCGACACGCTGGTTCACATGCCGGGCGTCCGCGAAACGCGCACCTATGCCGTGCTCGACGAAGTCAAGAATGTGACCAGCCTGCCGCTGTGACCGCGGTTCCGCTGTTCCTCCGGCGGTCCGCGCCATCACCGTCTCACTGCCCGGCCAGGCGGCTTTTGCGCGCGCCATAGGCCAGATAGACAAGGGCGCCGATCAGGTTCCAGATCAGGAAGCGGACCTGCGTCACGCCCGGCAGGCTGATGAACAGATAGATGCAGCCCAGGATCGCGACGAGACCGACGACCCACGGCATCGGCGCGCGGAACAGGCGCGGGCGGTCGGGCTGGCGCACGCGCAGGATGATCAGACACAGGCCGACCGCGACGAAAGCGGCCAGCGTTCCCGCGTTCGCCAGCTCGGCGATTTCGGACAGCGGAAAGAAACCGGCGATGGCGGAAACGACCATGGCCGTGCCGATCGTCACGGCGACGGGCGTCCCCTTCGCATTCACGCGGCCCAGCCGTTCGGGCAGCATCCGGTCGCGCGCCATGACGAAGAAGATGCGGCTTTGCCCGAACATGAAGGCCAGGATCACGGTCGGCAGCGCGACCACGGCGACGGCGCCGATCGCGGTCGCGACCCCCGGATGGCCGAGCGTGCGGAGCACATGCGCCAGCGGCTCGCCCGACAGCGAGAATTCCATGAAAGGCATCGCCCCGATCGCGGCGGCGGCCACGCCCATATAGATCAGCGTGCACATCACCATCGACCCGATGATGCCGATCGTCAGGTCGCGGGCCGGATTCTTCGTTTCCTCCGCCGCCGTCGACACAGCGTCGAAGCCATAGAAAGCGAAAAAGATGATCGCGGCGGCGGCCATCACGCCGCGCATCTGTCCGTCCACTTCGTGCGAGGTGAAGCCATAGGGCATGAAGGGCTTGAAATTCCCCGCGTCAAAGGCTTGCAGCGCGAGAAAGACGAACGCCGCCAGCGCGCCGATCTTCAGCACCACCAGCGCCATGTTCAGCGTCGCGCTTTCCCGCGTTCCGACCAGCAGCAGGCCCGCCACGGCGGCGACGATCAGGATCGCGGGCAGGTTGATGATCCCGCCCGCGTGAGGCCCGGCGGCCAGCGCCAGCGGCACGTCGATCCCCGCCGATTGCAGAAAGCCCACGGCATAGCCGGACCAGCCGACCGCGACGGCCGAACAGACCACGGAATATTCGAGCACGAGGCTCCAGCCGATCACCCAGGCGACGCCTTCGCCGATCACGGCATAGCTGTAGGTATAGGCGCTGCCCGACACGGGCATCAGCGTCGCCAGTTCGGCATAGGCCAGCGCGGCGCAGACGCACACCAACCCGGCCACGACAAAGGCGACGATGACGGCGGGTCCAGCCCGCTCCGCCCCCACGCCGATCAGCGTATAGATGCCGGTGCCGACGATCGCCCCGACGCCCAGCGCGATCAGGTGAGGCCAGGACAGCGTGCGGTGCAAACGCTGCGTTTCCGGCACGGCCGCGATGGTGTCGATCGATTTTCGTCGCGTCAGAAAAGACATAGGGTCCCCTTGCCCGGACGCGCATGCGGCCGACGCCATAGAGAGGAAGCGGCCTGGCGCCGCCTCGGCGTCTTCATGGACGCCGAGGCGGACCGAACCCGCCCGTTCGGTAAAAAGGCCTGTTATTCGCCCAGCCGGGCCTTTTCGGATTCCACCATGGCGGCGACATCGGCCAGAAGCTGCTTGGCGTCATAGACGATGCCGTCCTTGATCGTGAACTTCACGCCGCCGACGACTTCCTGCCTGTTAGTTTCCGAATTGAGACGCTGAAAACCCGTGCCATAGAGCGTCTTCAGATTTTGCAGCGGGTTTTCGGGAACGATCACCAGGTCGGCCAGCATCCCCGCGCGCACGGCGCCGATCGGGGGCGTTTCGCCACGCGGTTCATACAGCGTCTTGGCGCCCATCATCGTCGCGGCGCGCACCACCTCGAGCGGCGAGAAGCCCGCTTCGCGCAGCAGTTCCATCTCCTCGACATAGGCGAAGCCATAGACTTTCCAGATGAACCCCGAATCGGTGCCGACCACGACGCGGCCGCCCATATTCTTGTAATCGTTCATCAGGCGCATGAAGAGACCGTAGAATTTCTTCCACGCGAACTCGTTTTCCGTCGTCCAGTCGAAGAAATAGGACCCGTGGTTGTCGCGCGTGGACTGGAAATATTTCCACAGCTGCGGCGTCGTATAGCGGGCGTGCCAATCGGCATTGCGGGCGCGCATCAGGTCGCGCGACGCGGCATAGATGTTGAACGTCGGATCGAAGGTGACGTGGTTCGCCTTTTGCGCTTCCAGATATTCCTGCCACTGCTCCGTGCCGGGACCATGGACCTGATTCCAGATCTCGGCCACTTCGCCGAAACGATGCTGTTCGTTGTTATAATCGTAATTGCTGGGGAAATCCTGGATCGCCCGCCCTTTCAGCAGCGATTCCATATGTCCGTAATAGTGAGTGACGGTGTTCAGCCCGGCCGCGCCCGCCTGCCGGGCGTTGAAGTTGGCGACGCCGATCTGGCTGAGATGCGCCGTCGTCCCCAGTCCCTGCTTCGCCGCTTCGTCGAGCGCGGCGCTGAAGACATCGGGGGTTTCATTCTCGCGGTTGAAGAATTTGATGCCGTCGATATTGTTCAGCTTGGCCCAGCGCACCCAGGCGCGCGCCTTTTCCGGCGTATCGACGACACCGCCCGACCAGCCCGCGCCCAGCGTCTGATAGTTGAAGATGCGCGGCGCCGCGATTTCGTTGCGGGCCGAGCGATTCTTCTCGCTGCTCGCGACCGCGGGCGCGCCCAACGGAACGCCGCGCACCGTGGTCACGCCATGCGCCAGCCACAGCTTGTAAGCATAGCTGGCGTTGGGCGCCTTGTCGGGTCCGGGCAAGTGGACGTGCATGTCCGTAAAGCCCGGCAGGACATACATGCCCGTCGCATCGATCTCATAATCCGCGTCCGTGGCCTCGCGCGGTCCCGACGAAGGCAGGCCGGGCCAGCCCGACTGCTTGATCGACGTGATGCGGTTGCCTTCGACGACGATGTCGAAACGGCTGCGCGGCGGCCCGCCCGTGCCGTCGATGATGGTGGCGTTGCGGATCACCATCTTGCGGAAGGGACCCGCGCCTTCGCCCGGCGCGCGGGCCGGCGCCCCGGCCGCCACGGGAAAGGATGCGGCGGGCGCCGGCTTTTTGTCATTGCCTTGCTGATGCGCGGCGGCCGGCGAAGCGAGCAGCAATGCCGCCATCGCGATCTTCGTTATTTTCCGTCTCATCGTCTCAGTTCCCCTGTCGGTCGAGATATCTCAAAAACTGGGCGTCCCGGGGCGGTCCCGATCGAAACCGCCCCCTTTGCCTGGCCTTACGGCAAGGGCACGCCGTCTTCGGGCCAGCCCATGCGCCGCTTTTCCGACTTCACCATCTCGGCGACGTCGGCCAGCAGCTTCTTGGCGTCATAGACGATGCCGTCCTTGATCGTGTAGCTGACGCCGCCCACGCGTTCGAGCTTTTGCGTCTGCTCGTTGAGACGAAGCGCCCCGGTGCCATAGAGCGTCTTGAAGTTCTGAAGGGGGTTTTCCTTCACCAGCACCATGTCCGCCAGCTTGCCGACGCGCACCGTGCCGATCGGCGGCGCCACGATGCCTTTCGGTTCATAGAGCGTCAGCGCGCCGTTCAGCGTCGCGGCCTGCACCACTTGCGTCGGGTTGAAGCCCGCTTCCTGCAACAGCTCCAGTTCCTCGACATAGCCGAAGCCATAGGTCTTGAAGATGAAGCCCGAATCGGAACCCGTGACGACACGTCCGCCCATATTCTTATAATCGTTCATCAAAGCCATGAATTTCTTGTAGAAATTCCGCCACCGCACTTCTCTTTCGGTCGTCCAGTCAAAGAAATAGGAGCCGTGATTTTCGCGCGACGACTGAAAAAAGGCCCAGAGCTGCGGCATGGTATAGCGCGCGTGCCAGTCGGCGTTGCGCGCGTGCATCAGGTCCCGCGACGCCGCATAGATGGTCATCGTCGGATCGAAAGTGACGCCGTTTTCCTTCTGCTTTTCCAGATAGGCCTTCCATTCCGGCGTCCCCGGATCGAAGCTTTCGCGATAGAGGTTCGCGACGTTGCCGAAGCGATCCTGCTCGTCCATATAATTATAGTCGGGCGCCCAATCCTGGACCGAACCGTTTTTCAGCAGCGATTCCATATGGCCATAGAAATGGGTGACGGTGCCCAGCCCCGCATCGCCCGAACGCAGCGCGTCCATCCGCGCGACGCCGATCTGCGACAGGTGCGCGACGGTGCCGATCTGCTGCTTGCGCGCCTCGTCATAAATGGCGGTGAGCACTTCGGGCGGCTGGTTCGCGTCGGCGGACAGCTTGATGCCGTCGATCCCCGCCTTGGCCGCCCAGCGCACCCATTCGCGCGCCTTTTCCGGCGTGTTCGTCAGCCCGCCGGTCCAGCCGCGCCCGGAACCGGGGCGGTGATAGGAAAAGATGCGCGGCGCGGCGATCTCGTTGCGGGCCGAGCGCGCACGCTCGCTGAGCGCGATTTCGAACGGCGCCAGGTCGACGCCGCGAACGGTCGTCACGCCATGCGCGAGCCACAGCTTGTAGGAATAGCTGAGATCGGGCGACTTGTCGTCGCTCGATCCATGGACGTGCATGTCGACGAAGCCCGGCAGCATGAACATGCCCGTCGCGTCGAGTTCATAGTCGGCGTCGCGCGGCGCGCGGCCGCCGACCAGCGGCAGGCCGGGCGTCCCGGCCGCCTCGATCGCGGTGATGATGTTGTTTTCCACCACCACGTCGACAGGACCGCGCGGCGGCGCGCCGCTGCCGTCGATCAGCGTGACGCCGCGAATGACCATCTTGCGGAACGGCCCGACGCCTTCGCCCTGACGCGCCGGGGCAGGCACGGCACTGGCCCTCGGCTTGACCGGCTCCGCCGCCGGGGCGGCCGTCTGCGCGCCGGCCGACCCGGCCGCCACGGTCCATAGAATAGCGGCCGAACCCGTCATCAACGCCCCTCGCAGGGCCAATCCCAATGCCTTCATGACCATCTCCCGTTGCAATACCCGATATTGTCGCGACCAGGGTCCGGCCGGCGCGCCGCCCGATCCGGGACGGCGCGCCGGTCCGGTCCTTAGCGGAACCGCTTCGTCAGATTGAGACCGATCGTGCGCGGCGCCAGACCGTACGTCGTGGTCAGGCCGCCGGTGTTGCCGCTGCTCGACCGCGTCGTGATCGCCGCCGCGTCGAAGACGTTGTTGACATACAGATGGGCGCTCCAGCCGCCCTCGATCCCCTGCACGCCCAACCGCGCGTTGAACACGGTATATTCATCGACCTTGCGGCGATAGACGTCGGTCCTGGCGAGCGTCGAATAGGTCGATCCCACATAGCTGCCGTCGATGCGGATCAGCCCTTCCAGGCTGCTGCTCAGCGGCCACAGATATTCGGCGGACGCACTGACGTTCCACTTCGGCACGAACGGCAGGCGGTCGCCCTTGCGGCCCGCGGCGATGACGATCGAGCTGACCTGATCCTCGGACAGCTTGGCGTCGGTATAGCTGACGTTGCCGATCAGCGAGAGACCCTGGACCGGCGACGCGTTGAGTTCCGCCTCGACGCCCTTGACGCGCGCGGCGCCGACGTTGGAGATCAGGCCGAACACCGAACCCGCGCCGGCCGTGCGAGCGGACACCTGCATGTTCGTCCAGTCGATCTGATAGCCGGTCAGGTTGAAATAGATGCCCCGGATCGGCTGGCTCTTCAGCCCGATTTCATAGTTCCAGAGGCTGTCCGCGCTATAGCCCGCCAGCGCGACGGGCAGGCCGTTGGCCTGGTTGACGCCGCCGGGACGGAAGCCTTCCGCCGCCTGGGCATAGATCATCAGGTTGCGGCTGAATTCATAGGCCAGGTTGAACTTGAAGACGAAGCCGTTTTCCTTGGAGCGCGCCTCCTGATAGGGGATGGCGACCGAGGCGTAATGGATCTGTCCCTTGTCGACGACGCCGCCCACTGTCTTGTCATATTCATACCAGCGCGTGCCCGCCGTCGCGGTCAGGTTTCCAAGCTCATAGGACAGTTCGGCGAACAGCGCCTTCTGCTTCAGATGGTCGCTGATCGTGCGGTCGTAATAGATATTGTCCGAAATGAACGGCAGCAGCTGGCCATTGCGCGGATCGGCGGCGAGCAGCGTCGAACGCACCGTCGTCTTGCGATCCTCGATATAGCCGCCGAACGTCCAGTTGAACGGCCCGCCATCGGCGGAGCTGAGGCGGATCTCGTTCGTCCAGTTCTCGACGCCCTGCGGCTGATAGAGGCTGGAATAGAGAATCGTGTTGGTCACATCCAGATAGGAGTCAAGCTGGTCGGCCGAACAGGTCGCCGTCGTGTCGCGGAGCAGATATTGCGCACAGCCCGCCGCCGTATTGCGGCCGTTGAAATTGTCGCTGACATCGTTGACGACGATGCGGTCGCGATCGAAATAGGTCGACACCGCCGTGAACACCACGGGACCGAAATCATAGCGAAGGGTTCCGCTGAAGATGCGGTTGGTGTCGTAATTGCCCGACTTCGACCGGCCGTTGGTGACGTGACGCTGTCCGGTTTCCGAAATCCAGCGGCTCGAATCCGTCGTCACCTTGGCATAATGGGCGGCGAGGTCGATCGTCAACTCCTCGGTGGGCGTGAAGCGCAGCAAGGCGCGGCCGCCATAGGCATGGCCGTCGTTGATGTCCTTGGTGCCATAGAAACTGTTGTCGATATAACCGGCGAACTGCTGATAATTGCCGACCACGCGCAGCGCGAGCTTGTCGGCGGCGATCGGAAGGTTGATCATTCCATCGACCGACGCGCCGGGGCTGCCGCCCTTCACGGCGAAAATGTTGAAGTTGCCCGCGCCCTCGATCCGGTCCGCCTTGGGCTTTTCATAGATGATGCGGACGGTGCCGCCCATCGAACCCGATCCGTACAGCGTTCCCTGCGGGCCGCGCAGCACTTCGGCGCGCTCGACGTCGAAAACACGGAAGTCGGGCGTGCTGCCCGCAGCGTCGCTCGACGTGCCCACGGAACCGGACACGGGCGATTCGTCATAATAGACGCCCACGGTCGGCTCGCCCGCCCCGACGATGCCGCGCAGGATGACACGCCGGTTGCCCGGACCATTGTCGACGATGCGCAGGCTCGGCGTGTCCTGCGTCAACTGCGTGAAGCTCGTCGTACCGGCGCGCTCCAGCGAATCGCCGGTCACGGCGGAGATGGCGAGCGGCGTG
>PHEM01000142.1 GCA_002842935.1 Alphaproteobacteria bacterium HGW-Alphaproteobacteria-13
CGGCTCCGCGCAGGGGCAAATGGTCGATCGGGCGCGAGTCAGGGTTTTCGGCTGTGGTCATCGGCTGTTAGGAGCTTGGTGATAGAGCGCCGCACGATGCAAGGGAACGGTGAACATCACGCTAACGACAGGGCGCTGCCCGCCGACGCGCGGGCGGACGGCTTTGCCTCGCCTTTCGACCGCGCGCATTGGTTCGACCTGCTCGAAACGCATGGATTTGCGGGCGACGGGCGCTTCGACGCCCATGGCCGCGCCAACGGGACCGAGGCGTGGCTGGCATTGCGGCGGGAGGGACCGGGCCATCTGTCCGCGCTCGCCAACTGGTACAGCTTTGCGATTCGCCCGCTCTATCGCGGCGAGAGCGACCGCGCGGCGGCGCTGCGCGCGCTGTTCGCGAGCTTGCGCCCCCACGCCGTGCGGCTGACGCTCTATCCCGTGCCCGATGCCGACAGGGACGGCGTTGCCGCCGCGCTGCACAGCGCGGGCTGGTGGGTGACAGGCGAAGCAGCAGGCGACCGCCACTGGCTCGACCTCGCGGGTCTCGACCATGACGCATGGTGGGCAAGTCGCCCCGGCGCGCTGCGCAGCACGGTCCAGCGCAAGGCGAAGAAAGGCGTCGTCGACATGGCGATCCGCACTACCTTCGACGCCGCCGACTGGGCCGCCTATGAAGCCATTTACGCCGCAAGCTGGAAACCGGAGGAAGGCGACCCCGCGCTGCTGCGTGCCTTTGCGCAAGGCGAAAGCGCGCGCGGCACATACCGGCTGGGTCTCGCCCGCATCGACGGCGCGCCGGTCGCGGCGCAATATTGGACCGTCGAGGACGGCACCGCCTTCATTCACAAGCTCGCCCATGTCGAGGACAAGGTGAAGGCGTCGCCCGGCACGCTGCTGTCCGCCGCGCTTTTTCGCCATGTGATGGCGGTGGACGGCGTCCGGCGCGTCGATTTCGGCACCGGCGACGACGCCTATAAACGCGACTGGATGAATAGGCACGAACCCCTATGGCGGATCGAGGCTTTCAATCCGTCGCGCATCGCGGCATGGGGACCGGCGTTGAAAGCCTTTGCGCGCCATATGCTGAGGAAAAAGCCGTGACCGAACCCGACACCATCGACGCCGCCTTGCGCGCGCTGCTTGCCGACATCCTTGGCCTGGGCGAAGAGCGCGCCGCCGCGCTGACCGAAGACAGCGGCCTGTTCGGCGAGCTTCCCGAATTCGATTCGATGGCGGTCGCCACCGTACTAACGGAAATGGAGGACCGGCTGGGCATCCTCATCGACGACGACGAAGTCGAGGGTGAGATTTTCGAAACCTATGGCAATCTGCTGGCCTTCTCGCGCAGCAAGGTCGCGGGCTGAGGCGGATTCGGGGGCGCATGGCCGAACAGCTATTGCATATCGCCCCCCCCGGTCCGCCCCGCGCCAGCGTGCTGGTCGTCCCGCCGCTGTTCGAGGAAGCCAACCGCTCGCGCCGGACCCTGGTGCTGGCGATGCGCGCGCTCGCGGCGCAGGGCTTTGCGGCGCTATTGCCCGACTTGCCGGGGCAGAATGAAAGCCTCGCGACGCTGGAAAGCGCCGACCTCGCACAATGGCAGGCGGCGCTGGCCGATGTCGCGGCGGGCATTGGCGGGCCGCTCATCGTCGCGTCGGTCCGCGGCGGCGCGCTGATCGACCATCGCGCAAAGGCCGCCGCATGGTGGCGCCTTGCCCCGGTCGGCGGCGCCTCGCTGCTGCGCACGCTGCTGCGCGCCCGCGTCGCCGCCGATCGCGAGGCGGGGCGCGACTCCTCCATCGAGCGCTTGCAGGAGGCGGCGCAGAGCGAGGCGCTGCTGCTGGCCGGGAACCGGCTGTCTCCGGCGATGCTGGCGGAACTGGGAAGCGCGGAGGCGCAGCCGGTCGAACCGCTGCGCAGCGTCGCGCTCGGCGCGGGCGGCCTTGCGGGAACGCCGCTTTGGCTGCGCGCCGAACCGGACGAGGACGCCGTCCTGGCCGCCGCCATCGCCGCCGACATCATCGCGTGGAGCGAACAATGCGGCGTCACTTGAGTTTCGCGTGCGAAGGCGCCGCGCTGGCGGCCACGATCGACGAAGCGCCGGGCGCGACCGGCCTGCTGATCGTGTCGGGCGGCAACGAGATTCGCAGCGGCGCACATCGCTCCATGGCTGCACTGGCCCAGCGCGTCGCGGCGGCGGGCCATCCCGTCTTCCGCTTCGACCGGCGCGGCATCGGCGACAGCGAAGGCGAAAACAGCGGCTTCGAGGCGAGCGGTCCCGACATCGCCGCCGCGATCCGGGCGTTCCGGGATGCCGCGCCGCATGTCGCGCGCGTCGCCGCCTTCGGCAATTGCGACGGTGCGAGCGCGCTGCTCCTGCATCAGCCGCTGCCGCTCGACGCGCTGATCCTCGCCAACCCGTGGACCTATGACGGCGCAGACGAAGGCGAAGACGACGACGCGCCCGCCCTGCCCCCGGCGTCGGCGATCCGCGCGCGCTATCTGTCGCGCCTCAAGGATCCGCGCAGCCTGCTGCGCCTGCTGAAAGGCGAGATCGACCTGGCCAAGCTGGCGCGCGGCCTGACGGCGCTCGGCAAGCGCCAGCCGCCCGCCGCGCCGTCCAGCCTCGCCGCTCGGATCGATGCGGCGCTGGCGGCGCTGCCTTGCCCGGCGGCGATCCTGCTCGCGACCGGCGACCGCACCGCGCAGGCGTTCATCGAGAATTGCCGCACCGGTCCCGTGCCGGTCCAGCGACTCGACAGCGCGTCGCACAGCTTCGCGGGCGAAGATGCGGAGTGGCTGGCGGAACGAATAATCGCCTCTCTCCAATAACCGTCGCCCCCGCGAAGGCGGGGGCCGCTATCGGTGTAGTACAAGGTTGCCAGCGGCCCCCGCCTTCGCGGGGGCGACGATATTTTACGCCTCCGCCATCGCCCGATACTCCGCCTCGGCCAGAAAGCGCTCGGCGTCGAGCGCAGCCATGCAGCCCATGCCCGCCGCCGTCACCGCCTGCCGGTAAACCTTGTCGGTCACATCGCCCGCCGCGAACACGCCGGGGATCGCGGTCAGCGAGGTTCCGGGCGTCACCAGCAGATAGCCGTCCTCGTCGAGCGGCAGCTTGCCCTCGAACAATATGGTCGAGGGGCTGTGGCCGATCGCGACGAAGCCGCCATCGGTCGGCTCGTGGCTCGCCTCGCCCGTCACCGTGTCGATCAGGGCGACGCCGACCAGCCCGGCCGTGCCTTCGCCCGCGACGAAACGCTCGACCTTCTTGTTCCACAAGATTTTGATCTTCGGATTGGCGTGCAATCGGTCCTGCAATATCTTTTCGGCGCGCAAGCTGTCGCGGCGGTGGATCAGCGTCACATCGTCGCTGTGATTGGTGAGGTACAGCGCTTCCTCGACCGCCGTGTTGCCGCCGCCGATCACGACGACCTTCTTGCCGCGATAGAAGAAACCGTCGCACGTCGCGCAGGCGGACACGCCCTTGCCGCCCAGTTCCTGCTCGCCGGGAACGCCCAGCCACTTCGCCTGCGCGCCCGTCGCGATCACCAGCGTTTCCGCCAGATAGACGTCGCCGCCGTCGCCGGTCAGCCGGAACGGCCGCTGCGACAGGTCGACATCGACGATAGTGTCCCAGATCATCGACGTGCCCACATGCGTCGCCTGCGCCGTCATCTGCTCCATCAGCCAAGGACCCTGGATCACTTCGGCGAAGCCCGGATAATTTTCGACGTCGGTGGTGATGGTGAGCTGCCCGCCCGGCTGCAACCCCTGCACCACGATCGGCTGCATCCCGGCGCGCGCGGCATAGATGGCGGCCGAAAGTCCGGCGGGACCGGAGCCGAGAATGAGCATCTTGGTATGGTGCGTGGTGGGCATGTCGATCCTTCGCTGCGGCATGGATGTGCAAGGTCAGCACAGATGGGTGTTGCCATTCGCGCTAGCAAGGGACAGGCTGGCCGCCAAGAGGGAGAGAGGAGGTTAACGGACAGGGACGGAGAGGATCGAATGAATAGCTGGTGGGATCGGCATGTGGCGCCGAAGCTGATTCGCTGCGCCTGCTCGCAAGGGCAGTTCATGAAGCTGCGCAGCCAGGTGGTGCCCCATGCCGCGGGCGACGTGCTGGAACTCGGCTGCGGCGGCGGCATCAACATGGAATTTTACCGCCCGTCGCGCGTCACCAGCCTGACGGGTCTCGACCCTTCGCCCGAACTGCTCGAAATGAGCCGCGCGGCAGCGCAGGCGCGCGGCATCGACGCCGACATCCAGGGCGGGCTGGGCGAGGCGATGCCGTTCGGGGACGCGTCGTTCGACACGGTGGTGACGACCTTCACGCTCTGCTCCGTGACCGATCAGGCGGCGGTGCTGGCGGAAATCCGCCGCGTGCTGAAACCCGGCGGCGTCGCGCTGTTCCTGGAACATGGCGCCGCGCCCGATGCCGGAGTCGCGAAATGGCAGCGGCGGATCGAGCCGGTGTGGAAACGCATCGGCGGCAATTGCCACCTGACGCGGCCGATCGCCGACGCCTATGCGCAGGCGGGCTTCGCGGTCGAGCGGCAGGGCGCGCGCTATATGCCCAAGACCGCGCGGCCATTCGGCTGGATCGAATATGGCGCGGCGCGGGTGACGGGGTGAACGGCACCCGGCCCTCTCCCCTTCAGGGGAGAGGATACGAAGGCTTGGCGCAAAGCGCCTAGCCGGAGTTGGAGAGGGGAACGGCGTCCATCTCCTCTCCAAGCTTCTCCCCCACCTCCACCAGCCCATGGCCGATACTGACGCGCGCGTCGAAGACGAAGCAGCTTCCGTGCCAGCGGCTCTCGCTTTCGGGCACCTGTTCCAGATAGGCGAGGATGCCGCCTTTCAGATGCACGACATCCGCCACGCCCTCGCTGCGCAGGAAGGCCGTCGATTTCTCGCAGCGGATGCCGCCGGTGCAGAACATCGCTATGCGCTTGCCCGCGAAACTTTCCGCATGTTCGCGCCACCAGCCGGGAAAGTCGCCGAAGCTCGCCGTGCGCGGGTTGAACGCGCCGTCGAAGCTGCCATAGCCGACCTCGAAATCGTTGCGCGTGTCGATCAGCACCGTGCCGGGATCGTCGATCAGCGCATTCCAGTCGGCCGGGGCGACATAGGGCGCGGCATCGCGCGCCGGGTCGATCCCCGGCACTTTCATCGTCACGATCTCCCTCTTCAGCCGCACCTTGAGCCGTCTGAACGGCATGGCGGCGGCGGCCGAATATTTGACGTCCAGCTCCGCACAGCCGGGCAGCGCGCGGATATGCGCAACGACGGCGGCGATCCCGGCCGCACGGCCCGAGATCGTCCCGTTGACGCCTTCGCACGCCAGCAACAGCGTGCCTTTCACTCCCTGCGCGGCGCACAGGTCCAGCAAAGGCTGGCGCAGCGCGGCGGGGTCGTCGAACGGCGCGAAGCGGTAAAGGGCGGCGACAGTGAAACTCATGCGGCCGCTGCGGTCCCCTGCGTCACGAACGGCCGCACCGCCGCCATCGCGCGCTCGACATAGAGCGCCTTTTCGCCGACCGGCGCGACATAGTGGAGCGCCTCTTCCGCCGCCGCTTCGCCCGCCAGCCGCGCGATGACCCATGCGGCGAGATATTGCGAGGCGAGGCAGCCGCCCGCCGTCGCGACATTGCCATGCGCGACGAAGGGCGCGTCGAGCACCTCCACGCCCGCCTCGATCACCCAGGGCTTCGTCGTCAGGTCGGTGCAGGCAGGCAGATCGCCGATCAGCCCCAGCCTGGCGAGGAGCAGCGTCCCCGAACATTGCGCGCCGACCAACTGGCGCGACGGGTCGAGCCGGATGCGGTCCAGCATCGCCGCATCACCCGCGATCTCACGCGTGCGGATGCCGCTGCCGATGATGACGGCATCGGCTTCCGCTGCAAATTCCAGCGGCTTTTGCCGATCGATAGTGACGCCGTTCATCGACGTGACCCGCGGCGTCGGCGCCGCGATATGCGCCGCCCACCCCTGCCCGCGCAGCCGGTTGAGAATCGCGGCGGCGACGAACGAATCCAGTTCGTTGAAACCGTCGAACGTCAGCACCGCGATCTGCATGGGAAATCTCCATCGAAAAAAGGAAGCGGTTTTTAGGCGCGCGATCAGAAATTTTCCATCCTTCGTCACCCTGAACTTGTTTCAGGGTCATGGTCTGGACTCTCCCTCAGCGCGGCGCCGGAGGAAAGGGCAGGCCATGGATGCTGAAACAAGTTCAGCATGACGAGAGCAAAAGGTCAGCTGGCCCCTAAGCCGCCTTCTTCAACTGCCGGAATTTGTGCAACAACGGCTCGGTGTAACCCGACGGCTGCACTGCGCCTTCGAAGATCAGCGCCCGCGCCGCCCGATATGCAATCCCATCCGGCGTCAGCTTCTCATAGAGCGGGTCGCCCGCATTCTGCGCGTCGACCTTTGCCGCCATGCGCGTCAGCGCGGCATCGACCTGTTCCTCGGTGCACACGCGGTGGAGCAGCCAGTTGGCGAGCGCCTGCGACGAAATCCGCAGCGTCGCGCGGTCCTCCATCAGCCCCACATCGTCGATGTCGGGCACCTTGGAACAGCCGACGCCCTGGTCGATCCAGCGCACGACATAGCCTAATATGCCCTGGCAATTATTGTCCAGCTCGCGCGTGATTTCCGCCTCGCTCCAGTTGCGGCCCACGGCGACGGGGATGTTCAGCAGCCGGTCGAGCGCGGGCACGGCCTCGCCCGCGATTTCCTTTTGCCACGTGAACACATCGACCTGATGATAGTGCAGCGCATGCAGCGTCGCTGCGGTCGGCGACGGCACCCAGGCGGTGTTCGCGCCCGATTTCGGGTGGCCGATCTTCGCCTCCAGCATCGCGTGCATCAGGTCGGGCATCGCCCACATGCCCTTGCCGATCTGCGCCTTGCCGCTGAGGCCGCAGGCAAGGCCGATGCGGACGTTGCGGTCTTCGTAAGAGGCGATCCAGTCCGACGCCTTCATCTCGCCCTTGGGGATCATCGGCCCGGCGCGCATCGACGTGTGGATCTCGTCGCCCGTACGGTCGAGGAAACCGGTGTTGATGAAGACGATGCGGTCCTTCACTGCCTCGATGCAGGCGGCGAGATTGGCGCTGGTGCGCCGCTCCTCGTCCATCACGCCGACCTTGATCGTGTGGCGGGCGAGGCCCAGCATATCCTCGACCGCGTCGAACAGCCGGTCCGTGAAAGCGCATTCCTCCGGCCCATGCTGCTTGGGCTTGACGATATAGATGCTGCCCGCACGGCTGTTCCTGAGCGTGCCGAGTCCCTTGAGGTCGTGCAGCGAACAGAGGCTGGTCAGCACCGCGTCGCACAGCCCCTCGGGCGCTTCGCCACCGTCGGCCAAGCGGATCATCGGCGTCGTCATCAGATGGCCGACATTGCGCACGAACATCACGCTGCGCCCGTGCAGCGTGAAGGGCGTGCCGTCGGGCGCGGTCCATTCGCGGTCCGCCGCCATCGCGCGCGTGACGGTCCTGCCGCCCTTGTCGAAGCTTTCGACCAGATCGCCGCGCATCAGGCCGAGCCAGTTGGCATAGCCGAGCGCCTTGTCCTCGCCATCGACGGCGGCGACGCTGTCCTCCAGGTCGATGATCGTCGTCAGCGCCGCTTCCAGCACGACATCGGCGATGCCTGCCGGGTCGGTCTTGCCGATCGGGCTGCCCGGATCGATCACCAGTTCGATGTGCAGGCCGTTGTGCCGGAGGAGGATGCCGCCGTCGCGCGTGCCGACAAGCTGCGACGGATCGGCGAGCGTCAGCTCCCCGCCCTGCCAGTCCGCCCATTTGCCATCGGCGAGCGGCGCCGCTTCATC
>PHEM01000143.1 GCA_002842935.1 Alphaproteobacteria bacterium HGW-Alphaproteobacteria-13
TCGAGACACCCATCGGCCTTGCTCCGCACCGATGGGTGTCTCGACTTCGCTCGACACGAACGGGTTAGAGACGGCGCGGATTTAACGCACGCTGCTCGAGGTCCCCGCCGTCACTTGAGCAGGTCGATCGCGAAGGCGCGCACATCGTCCGCCATGTCGGGGCGTTCCAGCGCGAGCGCGAGATTGGCCTGGATATAGCCCGCCTTCGACCCGCAGTCATAGCGCACGCCGTCGAAGGTGACGGCGTGGAAAGGCTGGGTGCCGATCATCGCGGCCATGGCGTCGGTCAGCTGGATTTCCCCGCCCGCGCCCTTTTCCTGCCCTTCCAGCACGCGCATCACTTCGGGCTGGAGGATATAGCGGCCGGAAATGATCAGGTTCGACGGCGCCGCCTCGACGGCGGGCTTTTCGACCAGCCCGGTGACTTCGGTCAGCGACCCGTCGCGCGCGCCCGGCGCGATGACGCCATAGCTGGACACCTGCTCGCGCGGCACTTCCAGGACGGAGATCAGGTTGCCGCCCACCTTGCGATAGGCGTCGACCATCTGCTTCATGCATCCGGGCGATCCGTGCATGAACTCGTCGGGCAGAAAGATGGCGAAAGGTTCGTCGCCGACGATGTCGCGCGCGCACCAGACCGCGTGGCCCAGCCCCATCGGCTCCTGCTGGCGGACATAGGCGCAATTGCCGGGACCGAGCCGCGTGGGTTCCAGCACCGCCAGGCTCTTGCCGCGTTCGGACATGGTTTTTTCGAGTTCGAAGGCGATGTCGAAATGATCCTCGATCGCGCTCTTGCCGCGTCCGGTGACGAAGATCATCTGCTCGATCCCCGCCTCGCGCGCCTCGTCGACGGCATATTGGATCAGCGGCCGGTCGACGATGGGCAGCATCTCCTTCGGGATCGCCTTGGTGGCGGGAAGGAAGCGGGTGCCGAGACCGGCGACGGGAAAGACGGCTTTGCGGATCGGTTTCATGGCGCGTCTCTTAACGGTGAAGGGAAGGCGAGGGAAGCGGGGACAGGCATATCGTCAGGGCGGCGTGACGATCAGCACCACGCGCCGGTTGTCCTGCCGCCCTTCCGGCGTGGCGTTGTCGGACAGCGGCATCGTCTCGCCGCGCCCGACGATCTGGCCGGGGGCGAAGCGCAGGCCGCCCGCTTGCAGCGCGTCCGCGACCGTCTGCGCCCGCGCTTGCGACAGGGCGAGGTTGGCGGCGGCGGAGCCTGTGGAATCGGCATGTCCCTCGACGCGCGCGCCATCGATGCCGACCGACAGCAGATTGCGGGCCAGCCCCATCAGCCGCGCCGCCTGGTCGGGCCGGATCGCGCTTTCGCTGGAGGGAAAGAGCAGCCTGTCGAGCAGGGCGAGTTCCCAGCCCAACTCGGTCTCGACGAAGCCCTGGGATTGCAGCATCGCCGTCTGCGCGGCGTTGAAGCCCGAGGGCGGCGGCGGGGACGGCAGGCTCTGGCACGCCGCCAGCAGTAGCGCGGCGGCGGCGGCGAATATCGTCCGTATCATCCCTGGGACCCCTTGCTCAGCTTGTCGGCATACATGCTCGCGTCGGCGGCGGTCAGCAGCGCGGCGGCGTCCGATCCGTCGTCAGGATAGACCGCCGCGCCGACGCTGACCGACGCGTGATAGATATCGCCGCCCGGCAGCGTCATCGGCGCATCGGCGCATGCCCGGAAACGGTCGGCCAGCGCCGCCGCGTCGCCGGCGCCGTCGATCGTGTCGGCCAGCACCACGAATTCGTCGCCGCCGATGCGCGCGGCGAAATCGCCCGGACGCAGTGCTTCCTTGATGCAGTTCGACAGGGCGACCAGCACGGCGTCGCCCGCGGCATGACCGAAACCGTCGTTCACGGCCTTGAAATTGTCGGCGTCGATGAACAGCAGGGCCAGACGCTCGCCGCGCAGGCGCGCCGCCCGCACGCGCCGGTCGAGCTGTTCGTCAAAGGCGGCGCGGTTCGGCATGGCGGTCAGCGGGTCGTGCGACGCGCGGTGCGCCAGCATCGCCCGCTCATCCTCCATATGCCCCTGCCAGCCCTGCAATTCGTCGAGCAGCGCGTTGATGTCGCCGCCCAGCCGGTCGAGTTCGGCGATGGGAAGCGTCTGCACGCGCTTGTCGAAACGGCGGTGCAGGCGCACGTCGTGCGCGACGGTCGCGATCTCGTTCAGCGGCTTCACCAGTTCATATTCGAACCGCCGCGCGAGGATGATCGTCCCGCAGGCGGTCACGAGCAGGCAGGCCAGTCCCGCGAGCATGCCCAGCCGGACATAGTCGGTCAGCGTCGAGCTGTTGCCCCAGATCTCGACCGTGCCGATCACCGATCCGTTGCGGCGGACGGGCACCGAAAAGGGATGCGGAAAGAACAGCCGCGTCAGCAGCGGCGCGGGGTCCTCGCCGGGCGACGTCCATTCGGTCAGCGCCCGGCCGCGATCGTCGAGGACGCGCAGCCGGGCGATGCCGGGAATGCCCGTCAGCGGCTCGATCCCCTCGCGCGCGGCCTGCGGGTCGTTGAAGACCAGCGCCGGTTCGGTGCCATAGGCGCCAAGCTCCGCCGCCAGTTCCAGCGTGCGGTCGGCATGACCGCGCAGCGCCGTGACGCCCGCAAGCAGGATGGTCAGGCCCGACAGCGCGACGGCGAACAGCGTGATGCCGAAATGAAAACGCGACAGCAACTTTTGCAGCGTGGTGCGCGCGGTTTCCGGATGGGACGGGCGCTTGCTCATGCTGCGTCCTCGTCGCTCTGGCCGATCTTCAGCACGCGCGGGTCGACGCGCAGTCCGCCGCGCCCGATCGCGTCGAGATTGACCGAAAAGCCCAACCCCTTCTGCCGCGGCGCCAGACAGAACATCGCGCCGCGAACGCAGGCGGGGTCGTCGTCGGTGATGGTCAGCACGGCCCGGTCGCGCACCCAGCCGATCCACCGCTGCCGATCGCTGTCGGACAGGCGGCCCAGGAACAGGATGTCGCAGCTCTCGCCGCCGCCGACATCCGCCGCCGCCACAGGACGGACCGTGACGGGCGGGCCGCTCGGTACGATGGGCGCGACTTGCCGGGTCAGGCGCGGGGCGCCGATCACGCACAGCGTGCGCCGCGCGCCCGACTGCCCGTCGGGCCAGCGGACATAGCTGATGATGCCGCCGGTCATGCGGTTGGCCGCGCGCGTCAGGCCGTCCGGACCGTCCTCGACGATCGCCTGGCTGGCGGGCTGGGACGTCATGGGCGGCAGCGCCCCCTGCGGCAGGGACCATGACGCACCGATCAGGAACAGCGATGCCAGCATTTCAGACGCAACCCCCCACATCCCGTCCCACTTGCGTGGAAACGGCGCCGGTCGCTAGCCCAAAAGGCAGGCAAGTCAATGAAAAGTGACGTCATGCGGCCTTATTGCAACAGCCGCCGCGCCGTCCGTCAGCCGCGCAGGCGCTCGGCGAAACCTTTTCTCAGCTTGGCGAGCTTGGGCGGGATCGTGGCGAGGCAATAGGGGTTGCGCTGACCTTCGCCGTCCCAATAGCGCTGATGATAATCCTCGGCCGGATACCAGTCGCCCGCTTCCTCGATCGCCGTGACGATCGGCGCGGGCCAGTCGGGCTGCGCGCGTTCGATTCCCGCGCGCGCGGCGACTTCTTGCGCTTCGTCGAGGGGGAAGATCGCGCTGCGATATTGCGTGCCGACGTCGTTCCCCTGCCGGTTGAGCTGCGTCGGATCGTGCGTCGCGAACAGCACGTCGAGCAAATCGGCATAGGAGATGACGGCGGGATCGTAAGTGATGCGGATCGCCTCGGCATGGCCGGTGTCGCCGCCGCAGACCTGCTTGTAGGTCGGGTTGGCGACATGGCCGCCGGTATAGCCGCTTTCGACCCGCTCGACCCCGGCAAGCGACTGGAACACGGCCTCCGTGCACCAGAAGCAGCCTCCGGCGAAAATGGCGGTCTCTCGAGTCATGGCGTCGTTCCTTGGCGGCGATGGGGGGGATGCGGTCCAGATAAGGTGCGCGGAACCTCATTCCAAGGGCGGCGGCTTCGTCGCCCACGCAGGCATGGCGACGGGATCGACGGCGCGCGCCGCCTGCATCGCAGCGATTTCGCCCTCGATCGCGGCGATGCGCTCGCTGCGCGGGGGGTGCGTCGCGGCGCGGATCAGCGGGCGCTTGTGGCGGTTCCAGAAACGCACGGCGGCGGCGGGTTCATAGCCCGCGTCGGCGAGCAGCCATACCGACAGCCGGTCGGCCTCCAGCTCGGTCTGGCGGACGCGGCGCGCCGACCTGTCGCCGCCCAGCCGCGCGCGGTGGCGCAGGATGTTGTGGGCGAGTTCGTGCGCGGCGACGGCGGCCAGTTCCTGATCGTCGGCGATGGATTGCGCGAGGTCCAGTCTCAACCGCACGAGTTGGCCGTTCGCGGCCGCCTGCACGCCGTCGCGTTCGACGCGGAACGCGCTCGCGCAGCCGGGGGCGGGATCGATGCGGTACGTGCGCCCGGTGCTGTCGGTCAGCGTCCACGCGGCGGCAGGGGCGAGCGCGTTCAGCATCACGATGACGGCATCGATGCGGACCGTCGCGCCGTCGCCCAGGACGGGGACGGTCTTTCCATCGATCGCGGCAATGCCCATGCCGCGCGCGAGACCCGCGCGCTCGGCCGCAGAGCCGGGGGCGACGGCGGCGACGAAGGGCGCGTCGGGCGCGCCATAGACATCCGCCGCCGCTGTACGGTCCTTTGCGTCGATACGGCGCAGGTCGCTCAGTATCCATCCGGGCTGCGGCGCTGCCACGGGGCACCAGCGGGCGCTGCCGGTCGTCAGCCGATAGGCGACCGCCGCGATGCGTGCTTCCTGCCGGGCGAGTTCGGCATAGCGGGACTCGTCCGCCGTCGCGGGCGGCGCGGCGACAAGGGCCAGCAGGAAAGCGGCAAGGGCACGCATGGCGGCCTGTTACCAGCGACCGTCTGTCGCGGCCATGAATTAGATCCTCCCCACAAGTGGGGAGGACCATTGCTCTCGCCTTCGCCCTTGCCTATCGCCCGGCAAGCGCCGATAGGGCCGCCATGACCGATATTTCGCATAAGTCCGCCGCCTCGCGTCCGGCGGCGCTCGCGCGCTGGCTGTGGATCGTGGCGCTGCTGGTGATCGTCGTCGTCGGGGTCGGCGGGATCACGCGCCTGACCGAATCGGGCCTGTCGATCACCGAATGGCGGCCCGTGTCGGGCGTGATGCCGCCGCTCAACGAAGCCGACTGGATCCGGGAATTCGAAAAATACAAGCAGATCCCCGAATATAAGGAAATCAACCTCGGCATGACGCTGGCGGGGTTCAAGGCGATCTTCTTCTGGGAATGGCTGCACCGCATCCTCGGCCGCGTCGTCGGCATGGCGCTGGTCGTGCCGCTGCTCTGGTATGCGTGGCGGCGCGCGATTCCGGCCGGTTACGGCTGGCGGCTGATCGGGCTGGCGGCGCTGGTCGGGCTTCAGGGCGCGATCGGCTGGTGGATGGTCGCTTCCGGTCTCGAATATCGCACCGACGTCAGCCATTTCCGGCTGGCGGCGCATTTGCTGACGGCGCTGTTCCTGCTCGCGGCGCTGGTGTGGACGGCGCGCGACCTTGGGGTGCTGGCGCGCGATCCGGCGGCGCGACCGGCGCGATTGACGGGGGCAGGTGTCGCCGTAGTCGCGATCCTGATCGTCCAGCTTCTGCTCGGCGCATGGGTCGCGGGACTCAACGCGGGCTATGTCGCCAGCACCTGGCCGATGATGAACGATCATTTCGTGCCCGAAGGCATCGACTGGTCGGGCGGCGCGTGGACGGCGCTGACCAACGATCCCTTCCTGATCCATTTCCTGCACCGCTGGTGGTCGTGGGTCGCGGCGCTGGCGCTGCTCTGGCTCGCACGCGCGCTGTGGGCGCAGGGCGGGCGGAGCGAGGCGAAGCTGCTGCTCGCCGTCGTCGCCGTGCAGATGCTGCTCGGCATCCTCACGGTCGTGACGGGCGTGTCGATGTGGATCGCCGTGCTGCATCAGGTCGTCGGCGCGATATTGGTCGCGATCGCCGCCGCCGCGCTGCACCGGCAGGGCCGGCATGAGGTCAGGGTATCATAATACCCGTCAGCAAAGCCGCGCAATAGTTGACTTTACGCCTCAAATGCGTAATTGGCCCGCTCGGAAGTGCCGCTTCGCCCCTTTCGGGCTGGCGGCGCACTTTGTTTCCGGGCGGCGGTCCTTTCGGGACCATCGCCCATGTCCATCTCTGTCAAGGAGCGTGCCATGAAGGCGCTGACCAAGACGACCGCATCGGCGAACGCCGCGACGGTCGAAAAGAAATGGGTGCTGATCGACGCCGACGGCCTGGTCGTGGGCCGCGTCGCGACGATCATCGCCAACATCCTGCGCGGCAAGCACAAGCCCAGCTTCACCCCGCACGTCGATTGCGGTGACAATGTCATCGTCATCAACGCCGAAAAGGTGCAGTTCACGGGCAAGAAGATGGCCGACAAGCGCTATTACAAGCACACCGGCTATGCCGGCGGCATCAAGGAAACCAGCCCGGAGAAGGTTCTCGCGGGCCGCTTTCCGGAACGCGTGCTGGAAAAGGCCGTCGAACGCATGATCCCGCGCGGACCGCTGGGCCGTCAGCAGATGCGCAACCTGCGCATCTTCGCCGGGACCGACCATCCGCATGTCGGGCAGAATCCCGAAGTGATCGACGTCGCGTCGATGAACCGCAAGAACAAGGTGGGTGCATAATGGCCGACGAACAGACCATGACCGATCTCAAGGATCTCGCCGGCGCCGTCGAAGGCACCGTTGCTCCCGAAGCGCCCGCGGCGCCGCTGCGTGAAAAGCAGGTCGACAAGCAGGGCCGCGCCTATGCGACCGGCCGCCGCAAGGACGCCGTCGCGCGCGTGTGGGTGAAGCCCGGTTCGGGCAAGATCATCGTCAACGGCCGCGACCAGGAAGTCTATTTCGCGCGTCCGACGCTGCGCCTCGTCATCAACCAGCCCTTCGGCCTGACCGATCGCGTCGGTCAATATGACGTGGTCGCGACCGTCAAGGGCGGCGGCCTGTCAGGCCAGGCGGGCGCGGTGCTGCACGGCATCTCGCAGGCGCTGACGCGCTTCGAACCCGCGCTGCGCGGCGCGGTGCCGCCCGGCGCGGGCGAGGAGCTGGCGAGCCTGCTGGCGCGGCTGCGCGGCGAGGCAGGGATCGACATCTGGCAGGAACAGCGCGGGCAAGCCGCGATCACGGTCGAATTTCTGCCACGCCGGGACATGCAGGCCCTGGTGCCCAACGCCGCCTGTTTCGTGGTTCCGGGGGTCTCGGACTGGCGCCAGTATCGCGCCACGCGCGGCGGCGGCGCGACCGACTGGACCGAGTACTACGCGCTGGCGCATCGGTCCGGGGAGCTGATGGCGGAGGATCTCTACTACTTCGACCCGCTCCCCCGCGGCGGCCGCACGGTCGTGCAGATCTCCACCCCGGCCCCCTGGACCCCGGGACGCTACGTCGACACCTGGTCGGTCCGCACCGACCGCGCGCGCCAGTTCCAGCGTCGTGCCGCCACAGCCGCAGCCGACGTCCAGCACGCGTTCGCCGGTCGCGATCCGGGCGCGCTCGCGCGTCAGCGTCCCGAGCGCCGCCAGCTGCGCGTCGAGCCGCTCCTGCATCGCCACCCAAGACGGGCCCGCGGCCTCGTTCCAGTAGCGGATCATCTCGGCATTCGCGGTGGTGGCGGTCACGGGGACGTTCCTTCCGTATTTCCGTTGTCCTCGGCAGAGGCCCCGCTGCAAGAACCGTGTCAGCGGCGGCCGCGC
>PHEM01000144.1 GCA_002842935.1 Alphaproteobacteria bacterium HGW-Alphaproteobacteria-13
TCTTGCCCGCCGCATCGGCAGCGAGGACGAGCGACCCCATCGCCGCCGGAACGGCGGGCGCGGCGACAGCCCGGTCGGCCGAGGCCAGTCCGGTCAGCAACGCCAGCAGAGTCAGCAACAGCCGCAAATTTTGCCCCTCTTCACATTCGGCGCGTTCCTATCGCGCCAGCCGATGAACATAGGGTGAAACGCCCGCCGCGTCCAGCATCGATGCTCAATCCAGCCCCGGATTCAGCTCTTTCACTTCGCGCAGAAAGCTTTTCGGCTTCTTGAAATATTTGCTGTCGCGATTGACGCGCAGGCCCGCGACTTCGGCCAGCTCCATCACGAAATGCACGCAATTGCGCCGGTTCAGGCTATAGCTCGGCTGCTTGCGGTCGCGCCATTCGGCGACTTTCGCCATCAGCCGCGCATAGGTGGCGTCATCGACGCGGACCGTGAATTGCCGGTCGCTCTTGCCGACATAGTCGGGCTTCGACGTCTGGACATGGCCCTTCACCGATCCCAGCAGGATCGCGGGACTGACCGTCGTGGCGGTGAAGCCGTAATTGGTGTCGACAAGCTCGCCCGTCGTGTCGATCCGCCCTTCCAGCACGATGAAGGCGTGCGGAAAGCGGTCGCCGAAATCATGGCTGTAGAAACCGACCTGCACCTCCGCCCGCGCGGGCACCCCCATGCCCATGCAAAAAAGCAGCAGTGTCAAAAGGATCGGGCGAAACATCGGCGCCGTCATAGCCAAGGGTCCGTCCGCTTGCCAAGCCGCGATTGCCGCTTGACGGACCGGCTGCCTTCGCCTCTTCTCGCCCCGGCAGGGAGGGCCGGATGGCGAGGAAGGCGATTTTCATCACGGGCGGCGGGTCGGGCATCGGCCGGGCGACCGCGCGCCATTTCGCGGCGCAGGGCTGGTTCGTCGGCATCGCCGACATCCATGCGCAAGGGATCGACGAAACGGCGGCGCTGCTGCCCGAGGGCGCGTCTTCGCGGCACGTCATGGACGTGCGCGACCGCGACCAGTGGAAAACGGCGCTCGATGCCTTCGCGGCGGAAAGCGGCGGGCGGCTCGACGTGCTGTTCAACAATGCGGGGATCGGCACCGGCGGTCAGTTCATCGACATACCGCCAGAGGAAACCGACCGGCTGATCGCCATCAATCTGGGCGGCGTCGTCAACGGCATCCATATGGCACTGCCGCTGCTGCGCGCGACGCCGGGATCGGCGATCCTCAACACCGGCTCCGCCTCCGGCTTCTATGGCGTGGCGGGGCTGGCGGTCTATTCGGCGACCAAATTCGCGGTGCGCGGGCTGACCGAGGGGCTGGAGATCGAATTCGCCAAATATGGCATCAAGGTTCGCTCGCTGATGCCGGGCTTCATCGACACGCCGCTGCTCGACCAGGTCAGCGCCGACAGCAACGAACCCGCCCGCAACCGCCTGTCGGCCAGCGGCTATGAGATCGTCCCGGTCGAGCGCGTCGCGGAGGCGGCATGGGACGCCGTGCACGGCGACCGTGTGCATGTGACCGTGGGCAAGATGGCAAAGCGCCTCGCGCGCCTGTCGCGCTGGTTTCCGGGGCTGGTCGCGAAACAGTCGAAGAAGATCGACGGACTGGGCTGAACAAGGCACTGAAGCCTCTCCCCTCCCGCAGGCGGGAGGGGTCGGGGGTGGGCAGCGACGTTGCAATGGCCCACCCCGCTGCGACTAGCGAGCAAGCTCGCAAGTCTCGCTGCCCCTCCCGCTTGCGGGAGGGGGACAAGGCCCTA
The DNA here is from genome assembly GCA_002842935.1 of Alphaproteobacteria bacterium HGW-Alphaproteobacteria-13. Classification (GTDB taxonomy): domain Bacteria; phylum Pseudomonadota; class Alphaproteobacteria; order Sphingomonadales; family Sphingomonadaceae; genus Sphingopyxis. The sequence continues at coordinate 1,761 of PHEM01000144.1, forward strand.
CCGCTCCGCCCCGCAGTCCACTGTTCCGCTGCCGACGTTGCGCACAGTGCACACCGGCCGTCCCAGCACCACCGTGCGGCCGACGCCGCGCGCCGTGATCGCGGCGCTTTTGACGGCGTGGAGCAGATGGTCGCCCGCGCCTTCGCTATCGCTGACCAGCGCATCGATGCGCAGCGCCCCGGCATCGACCGTATTCGCGCCCGACAGCATCAACTGCGCCTGCTTCGCCTGGCCGCCGAGCGTCATCGTTCCGTTGCCGATCGTCGCCACCGACAGGCGGTCGGCATCGATGCGCTCGACCGACAGCCGTCCCGGCCCGCGCAGGCCGATGACGACGCGCTGTCCCTTCAGCGTGTCGATCCGCAGCGCACCCGCGCCCGCCAGCGTCGCCGACCGCAGGTTCGCGGCATTGACGCGCACCGTCACGGTCCCGCGCGCACGCCCGCGCTTTTCGTCGCCCGCGAACCTGCGTTCGGATATGACCAGCCGCCCGTCGCGCGCCTCCACCTCCAGCCGGTCGAGCGCATCCTGCGGTCCTGTCGCGACCGCGCTGACGGGCGCGCGCGCCGTCACTTCGACATCGACGTCGGCCAGAAGCTCGATCGCCTCGAAGCTGGTGAGACCAAAGCGCTTTTCCGCCGCCAGGGCGGGGGCGGCGGCAAGCAGGGCGCCGGCCGCGATCGCGGCCCATCGCAGGGGGTTCGTCATCGCCCCGCCATAGCGCCTGCGCCGACGCGGCGCCAGCGATTGCCTATCGGCACGTCGCCGTGCCCGAACCCGTCACGCGCGTCGTACACCGCGCGCCGCCCGTGACGGTCGCGTCACCCGCGCCGAGGATGTGGACATCGGCGGTGCCGGTCGCCTGCGCCTCGACGTCGCCCGATCCCGTGATCGAAATATCGAGCGCAGTCGCGGCGAGCGGCTCGGCGTCGATGCCGCCCGATCCCGTCACCTTGAAGCTGGCCTCTCCGGCCGTCCCGCCGTCGATGTCGAGGTCGCCCGATCCCGACAAGGTGATCGCGGCGCGCTTGGCGATCAGCCTGCCGATGCGCAGATCGCCCGATCCCGTGACGGACGCCTCGACGGCGTCCCCTTCGACGACATCGGCGTCGATCTCGCCCGACCCGGTCAGGTGCATGGCGGTCAGGCGCGGCATGGTGATGCGGATTTCGACATCCTCGCCGTTACCGCGGCCGATGCTGAAACCTTCGCGCTTGCGGCCGATCGTCAGCATGTCGCCGTCGACCTTGACCTCCAGCTCCTCGATCTCGGCCTGCAGTCCGCGCGCCGTGACCGTAAAGGCGTCGCCGCGCCGGACGGTCACATCGTCGGGACCGACGAGGCGGATGCCCGTGAAGCCGGACAGCGCGAAATCGCGCGTCACCGTGGATCCGGCACCCGCGGCGCGCGGCGCGGCAGCCTTGCCATCCTTTCCGGCGCCCGCATTTTCCGCCTGGCAGGCCGAAACGCTCATCGCCAGCGCGAGCGAAAGAAGCGCCATCATCCCGTTACGCATCGCAAATCTCCTTTGTGTATTATATCGATAACACACGAATAAGGCCTGTGTCCAGCCCGCCATCTTGTCGCCACCTTCGCGGGGCACCATATGGTCTTTCCCTTCCCTGCAAGAGAATGACGATGAGCGTAGCCTTCCGGCGCGAGAGCGACGACGAACATAAGGAACCCGAGTTCGAACTGCCGATCCCGCTCGGCCCGAACCTCGTCACGCCGCGCGGGTTGCGCCTGCTGGGCGAAGCGGTCGCGCGGCTCGAAGCGCTGATCGCCGCTGATCGCGACGAGGAGGCGCGCAAGAAGCTCCAGCGCCAGCTGCGCTATTACGGCACGCGCAAGGCGACCGCCGACGTCCAGCCGCCCGCGCCAGAAGGCCGCGTCGGCATCGGCAGCCGTGTGCGCTATGCGCTGAACGGGGCGGAGCGCGCCGTCACCATCGTCGGCCATGACGAGGCCGATCCGGCGGCGAGCCGCATCGCCTTCACCGCGCCGCTCGGCCGCGCGCTGATGGACGGCGAGGTCGGCGATGTCGTCGCTTTTCAGGGGCGCGAGGATGCGATCGAAATCCTCGCCGCCACGCTCGATGCAGAGGTGCAGGCATGAAGGACAAGTTCGAACGCCACAAACAGCCGTGGACCGCAGCCGAAATCGACAAGCTGCACACGCTGGCGAAAAAGGGCATGGCGCTGAAGGCCATCGCCAAGGCACTGACGCGCAGCGAGGAATCGGTGAAGGCGCGCGCCAAGCAGGACGGCCTGTCGATCGCGAAATTGCGGTGAAGAAATACGCGCGCCCTCTTCTTCGTCATCCCGGCGCAGGCCGGGATCTCACCCTCTCGTTCCACCGCAACGGTGAGATCCCGGCCTGCGCCGGGATGACGCATACACATAGATGACCGCGTTCCCTTATGACGCCATCGTGCTGGGCGCCGGCGCGGCCGGGCTGATGTGCGCGATCGTCGCGGGAGGGCGCGGGCGGCGCGTGCTGCTGCTCGATCATGCGGAAGCACCGGGCAAGAAGATCCTGATTTCGGGCGGCGGACGCTGCAACTTCACCAATATCCACACCGTCCCCGACCGCTATATTTCGGCGAACCCGCATTTCGCCAAGTCGGCGCTCGCGCGCTACACGCCCGCCGATTTCATTGCGTTGGTCGAGGCGCATGGCATCGCCCATCATGAAAAGACGCTGGGTCAGCTTTTCTGCGACGGATCAGCGAAGCAGATCGTCGCGATGCTGCTGGACGAAGCCGTGAAAGGCGGCGTCGATGTCCGTTGCGGCGCGCCGGTACGCGCCGTCGATCATGCCGACGGGCAGTTTCGCGTGGCGTTCGGCGAGGCCCTGTTCAGCGCCCCCAACCTCGTCATCGCGACGGGCGGCCCGTCGATCCCGAAGATGGGCGCGAGCGGCTTCGCCTATGACCTTGCGCGGCAGTTCGGCCTGAAGGTCGTCGAGCCGCGCCCGGCGCTCGTGCCGCTGACGCTAGGCGGCGCGGATGTGCTGTTCCGCGACCTCTCGGGCGTCGCCACGCCGGTCGAGGCGCGCGCGGGCAAGGCCGCTTTCCGCGAGGCGGCGCTGTTCACGCACAAGGGGCTGTCGGGACCCGCGATCCTCCAGATCAGCAGCTATTGGCGGCATGGCGAGCCGGTGACGATCGACTTTCTGCCCGATGCCCCGCAAGGCTGGCTGGCCGAGGCGAAGCGCACGCGGCCGCGTGCGACGTTGGCGTCCGTGCTGCCGCTGCCCGACCGCCTCGCCCAGACTCTTGTCGAGCGGCTGGCCCTGCCCGGCGAACTCGGCGCGCTGACCGACCGCAAGCTGGCGGAGGCCGAGGCGCGCTTCGCCCGCTGGACCTTCCACCCGAACGGCACCGAGGGCTTCGCCAAGGCCGAAGTGACGGTCGGCGGCATTTCGACCGCAGGCCTGTCGTCGCAAACAATGATGGCCAAAAGCGTTCCGGGTCTCTATGCGGTCGGCGAAGCCGTGGACGTCACTGGGTGGCTGGGCGGCTATAATTTCCAATGGGCCTGGGCCAGCGGGCACGCGGCGGGACAGGCGCTTTAGGAAAAGACCGACATATCACCCTTCGTCACCCTGAACTTGTTTCAGGGTCCATGGCCCGAGGTCGAAAGGTCAGGCCATGGATGCTGAAACAAGTTCAGCATGACGAACAGAAATTGGCGGCGCGACCCGCTCGGAAAAGAAAAAAGAAATGACTTTCGATCACCTTCCCCCCGTCCTCGCGGACGCCCTCGCCGCGCGCGGCTATGAGGCGCTGACGCCCGTGCAGGCCCAGGTCGCCGAGGCAGAGGCCAAGGGTCGCGACCTGCTCGTCTCCGCGCAGACCGGGTCGGGCAAGACCGTCGCCTTCGGACTCGCCATGGCCGACGAGCTGATCGAGGACGGCCGCCTGCCCTTCGCGGCCGCGCCGCTGGCGCTGATCGTCGCGCCGACGCGCGAACTCGCCTTGCAGGTCAGCCGCGAGCTGGGCTGGCTCTATGCCAAGGCCGGCGCGCGCATCGCCACCTGCGTCGGCGGCATGGACGCGAGCCGCGAACGCCGCACCCTCAATCAGGGCGCGCATATCGTCGTCGGCACGCCGGGGCGGCTGCGCGACCATCTGGAGCGCGGCGCGCTCGACCTGGAGGCACTGCATGTCGCCGTGCTCGACGAGGCCGACGAAATGCTCGACATGGGCTTTCGCGAAGACCTGGAGGAAATCCTCGACGCTACGCCCGAAACGCGGCGCACCCTGTTGTTTTCCGCGACAATTCCGAAACCGATCGCGCAGCTTGCCAAGCGCTATCAGCGGCAGGCGCTGCGCATCTCGACGGTCGGCGAGGATCGCGGGCATGGCGACATCGCCTATCAGGTCGTGACCGTCGCCCCCGCCGATATCGAAGGCGCGGTCATCAACCTGCTGCGCCTGCACGAACCCGACACCGCGATGCTGTTCTGCGCGACGCGCGACAATGTCCGCCGCCTGCATGCCCGGCTGGTCAATCGCGGCTTCGCCGCCGTCGCGCTGTCGGGCGAGCATAGCCAGTCGGAGCGCAACCACGCGCTGCAAGCGCTGCGCGACCGGCGCGCGCGCGTCTGCGTCGCCACCGACGTCGCCGCGCGCGGCATCGACTTGCCCAGCCTGTCGCTGGTCGTCCATGTCGAGATTCCGCGCGACGCCGAAACGCTCCAGCACCGCTCCGGCCGGACGGGGCGCGCGGGGAAGAAGGGCACGGCCGTGCTGATCGTCCCCTATCCGCGCCGCCGCCGCGTCGACGGGATGCTGCGCGGCGCGCGGATCGAGGCGCAGTGGATGAACGCCCCGACCGCCGACGACGTGCACAAGCGCGACAGGGAGCGGCTGATCGAAAAGCTGCTCGCACCGCAGGAGGTCGACGAGGACGATGTGGAACTCGGCCGCCGCCTGCTCGCCGAACGCAGCGCCGAAGACATCGCCGCCGCGCTCGTCCGCGCGCACCGCGCGGCGATGCCTCCGCCCGAGGAACTGCTCGACAACGGCCCGCCGGCGCGGCGCGAACGCGACGAGCGCCCGGACCGTGAACCGCGCGAGCGCGGTCCACGCCGCGAGGGGTTCGACGACGCCGCCTGGTTCAAGCTCAACATCGGCCGCCGCCAGAACGCCGACCCGCGCTGGATTCTCCCGCTGCTCTGCCGCCGCGGCCATGTGACGAAGCATGAGATCGGCGCGATCCGCATCGGGCCGGGCGAGACGCTGTTCAGCATCCCGCTCGCCATCGCCGACCGCTTTGCCGAAGCCGTCGCGCGCACCGCGAACCAGGACGGCGAGGACGACAGCGGCGTCGCCATCACCCCCGCGCCCGGCGGCGCGACCTATCCGCCGCGCCGCGACACAGGCTCGCGCAAGCCCCATACCAAGCCCGGCGGCTTCAAGCCCAAGCCTTTCGGCAAGAGCAAACCGCGCCATCAGGGCAACCGATAAACCTTGTCATTGCGAGCGAAGCGAAGCAATCTCCCGCCATCAGCCTTGTGCAAGGTCGATGGTGGGAGATTGCCGCGTCGCCTTCGGCTCCTCGCAATGACGAAGCAAATGGGCAAGACGGCAGGAGAGACCCCATGCAGGCGATCGAGGCGTTCATCGAAAAACAGGGCGGGCCGGAGGTCATCGACTGGCGCGACGTGACGCTCGGCGCGCCGGACACGGGGCAAGTGCTCGTCCGCCAGACCGCCGTTGGACTCAATTATATCGACACCTATCATCGCGACGGCACCTATCCGATCAAGCTGCCCGGCGGTCTCGGCGTCGAGGCGGCGGGCGAGGTCGTCGCGGTCGGCGCGCATGTCCACGGTCTCCAGCCCGGCGACCGCGTCGCAACCTTCGGCCCGCAACTGGGCGCCTATGCCAGCGCGCGGATCGTCCTCGACGACGAAACCGCCGCCGCCGCGCTGCTCAAGGCCTGCACGGTCGAGGCGCTGGTCGAGCGCTGCGCGCGCGTCGAGGCGGGCTGGCCCGTGCTGGTCCATGCCGCCGCAGGCGGCGTCGGGCTGATCCTCGTCCAGTGGCTGAAGGCGATCGGCGCGACCGTGATCGGCACCGTCAGCACCGACGCCAAGGCCGACGCCGCGCGCGAAGCGGGCGCGGACCATGTCATCCGCTACCGGCAAGAGGATGTCGCCGCGCATGTCCGCGAGATCACCGACGGCCAGGGCGTCCCCGTGACCTTCGACGGCATCGGCATGGCGACATGGGAGGTATCGCTGAACGCCACGGCGCGGCGCGGGCTGATCGTCAGCTATGGCAATGCGGGCGGTCCCGTGACGGGGGTGAACCTGGGCGTGCTGGCCCAGCATGGGTCGCAATTCGTCACGCGCCCGACGCTGTTCGACTATTATCTCGATCCCGGCGAGCGCGCGGCGGGCGCGGACCGTGTGTTCGAGATGATCGAAAGCGGGGCGGTGAAGGTCACGGTCGGCCAGCGTTACGGCTTG
>PHEM01000145.1 GCA_002842935.1 Alphaproteobacteria bacterium HGW-Alphaproteobacteria-13
GTGTTCAACTTTGAGCCAGGCTGGCGGCCAAAGAGCAAGCCCGCGTTCGCAAGTTCGTTCAATTCGGCCAATGTCAGGAAAGAGCGCGATCCATCGAGAACAAGCGTTGCTGCAACCACGCGGATGTTCTGGGCACGTGGATGTGTAGCGAGACGGGCGAGACCGTGGCGGAGTATTTCCGATACAATTCGGCCTGCTTGCTCTGCACGTTCGCCGTCACCGGTTACGAAGGGTTCTAGACGGTCGAGTAGATCGATTGCTTCTGTCACCTCCAAGCGCAGACCATGGTCTGCCGGCAACCAAGCATGTTTTACCGGAATCCGACCCGAGCCAGCGGCAATTGCAGCAAGCAGTTTGCGATCATCTACGCCGGCGGGAAGCCTGATCAGCCTACTGTCATGGAGGAGGCCCACCAGACGGGTAGTAGAAGCTGTTGCGCGCATATCCGTCCCGGCGTCGAGAAGTGCCGACCGGAGAGATGTGGCTAGTGCGTCGCGGACCGGCTCACTTGTTGCAGCCGACGATGGCGTGAGCAAATCTGCCAGCATCTCGCCTGTGACCTGACGTTGAAATGCTGCCGGCCCAGCCAATCGGACGATGTCTGCCAGTTCATCCGGACTCCAATCAAAGAGTTGCCCGGAGAGGACGGCTCCGGAAGTCAGGACAAGGCCGCGTTTGGACACCCAATCATCGATACCGGGAAGCGCCCGGACAAGGGCTCCGATGTCGGTTGCTTTAGGAACGGGGATCGGTCGTAAAAGGTTTGTCTCTTGCACCGCCCAAACGAGCGATCCGGATCCGGCCCAACCTTCCGCTAGTGCATTATTGCCAGCAGCAAAGGCGTGATGTTCACGCCACCATTGATGGTTCTGGATCGCATTCACCAGCGCCCGCTTCTCCGTCGGGTCGAGGGCAAACGCCTTGAAGCAATCAATCAGGGATTCGAAGAGGAGCGGGAGCGTGGCCTCATCGCGCAGCGCGGCATTCCATGAGGCTTTCACGTCGTCCGGGTCGGACCCGAAGGCTATCCGCTGACGGCCACTATCGAGAAAGAAGTATCCGTGAAGTGCAAGGTCGAACGTCCCCATGCCTTCGGGTAAGGAAATCTCGGCTTCCGCTTCAGTCCCGACCGGCAGAAACACAGACCAGTGTATCCTCAGGCAACTTGGGCCGCGGTCCCGCCTAAAGGACCGCGAGACAATGACGCCGCCATGTGCAACAGCCTTGTCTGCGATCGGCTGATGATCGAGCCCCATCCGTGTCGGCCATTTATCATTGTGATGGAGGTCGACGGCGCGCCCGGTGCTGAGGACCTGTTCGCGACCCACAAAGCGGATATCGCATCCGGCTACCCCGACGATCGATCCACCAAGCTTGGAGCAACTGCTCGGAGCATCGATAGATGGGCGCGAAAGTCGACCGTCCAGCGATTTGACAACATACGTGATTGGCGAGCGCGAACTATGGATTTCGAGGTGCTCGACACTGCCCAGTCCGGCGAGCGCGGCATGGAGTTGCTCGCCGGTCGCGAAGTCGGCGAGTGCTGCTTCTGTCGTCCAGTTGCTTGTAGTGAGACCTACCCGGGGGGCGGGCCGGACTGCTTCCGAGCGCAGCGGAATGACGAGCAGCACGCCGTCTTTGCTGAACCCATGGGTGTTGAGCCATCGATCCATAATAGCCGCGTCGGCTGTAGGGGCGGCAGCCCACAAGTGGGCCAGGTTCCCGGTTAGGTCCAGTTTGCCATAAGGATTCACGACAAGCTGATGGGTTCCACCGGTGGAGAGGCGACCATGGACAACGAACGCATCGCAAAGGTTGAACACCGCCTTCTGGCCGAGGCCGAAGCGTCCAACTTTGGCGGTGTCCCCGATCTTGGTGCTGCCGCTCATGGACTGCATGGCCTTCAGGTCACCCTGAGTGGCAGGACCATCATTGGCAATGAGCAGCGCGGGCACCGTTAGGAGGGGGTGCGAGGCTTCAGGAAAACCATCATGAGCGGTGATCACGACACGCTTCGCGCCAGCGTCGTCGGCGTTCTGGAGCATTTCCTTCAACACAGGAAAACCGGACTTGTACCGGTCGTCGAGCAATCGCATCAACTCATCGATGACTGCCCGTGCATCGTATTCAAGGCTCATCAGGCATCCTGTATTTCACGTTTGCGCTAGAAATGAAGCTGCGGATCGGGCGCACCAATCCTGCTAAGGGTGTTTAATCACGGATCTCGCACAGCTCTTCTGAACACGTACTTGGCGGTGGCGGCACAATGGCCCAAGAAACCTTAGCAAGTCATGATCCCCCGGTTGACGACAAAATTCAATCTGCCTCGACTCCGAGGGGTACAAGCCGATTGATGTGGGGAATAATCCACGTTAGACACGAAGAGTCAACTTTCTGGGTGGACCAAGAAAGTTGTTCCAGTTTTTGGAGGTGGACGTGGACGAAAAGCCGAGTCTGAGATGGGGTGTCGAGCGGAAGCTCGAATTCATCGAATTCCGGCTGTTTTGGGAGGGTTACGTCAATCGTAGCGATCTCATCGAAACCTTCAATGAGTCTGCCAATCAGGCCTCGTCCGACCTAAATCGCTACCTCACCCTCGCTCCAGATAACATGACATACGATAAGAGCGCACGCACTTATGTTCGGGCCTCGGCTTTCAAACCCCTGTTTTTGAAACCCGATGCCAGCTTTTATCTGTCGCAGGTTCGTTCGCTGGGAGACGGATTGCTCGATCAGCGAGCATCCTGGATCGGCAACGTGCCTGAGTTTGGCAGCATACCATTCCCAGCTCGGGGGGTTCTACCGCCTGTGCTTCGCGCAATTGTCGTTGCAATCCGGAGGCGCGAAGCGATTGAAATTTGCTATCAGTCCATGTCTTCCTCGGACCCGCAATGGCGCTGGATTGCGCCGCATGCGCTTGGCTTCGACGGGTTCCGCTGGCACGCGCGTGCTTTCTGCGAAAAAGACGGGCTGTTCAAAGACTTTGTCCTCTCGCGGATTGCTGAAACCAGACATAGCAGGCAGAGCGTTGCTCAAGCTTCAGATGATAGTGCGTGGCATGATCTGGTCAGTCTGGATATTGGTGCGCACCCTTCGCTCAGTGATGGCCAGCGGCGGGCGATAGAGCTTGACTACGGGATGGTGGACGGTGCGGTCCGCATACCGGTCCGCAGAGCGCTTCTCTATTACGCCTTGAAGCGCCTGGGGCTCGATACCGATCCTTCTGCTCGAAAGCCCAAAGACCAACAGATCGTCCTTTTGAATGCGGCAGACGTGATGGGTCTAGTCGGAAACGGCGGCACTTCATGAACCCGTCTCCCACGTCGAAATATCGCATGTCATTCGGCACAGGCGGCTTGTTTCTGAACGAGAGCGTCGTGATCGCGCGGCTCTTTCAGGAAATGGGTGACTGGAGTTCCGTGAAACGGGCCGCGGCCGCAAGCGCTGTCATCCCGTTCAAGAAGCAGTCCTCGGTTACGCGTTCTGTCCGGGAAATTGCCAACCGCCTTGAGGTTTTGCGGGCCGAAGAGATCGAGATGCTGGCCCACGGCGACTATCATGATCAGCTATCGGTCCTCTGGCTGGCATTGTGCCGGAGTTACCGGTTTATCGGCGAATTTGCCGCAGAGCTCGTTTCGGAGCGTTTCCTGAGTTTTCGAACGCACCTTACTTACGACGATTTCGATGCATTTTTTGCTGCCAAGGCGGAGTGGGACCCAGACCTTGAGCAGATTAGCGTCTCGACCAGAGAGAAGCTGCGTCAGGTCCTGTTCCGGTTGATGCGAGAAGCGGGCATTCTGGGCAAGGACGACCATATCTGTCGTGCTCTGCTCTCACCGCGCTTTGCGGACATGGTCTCTGCGTCTGACAGAAAAGAGATGCGGTTTTTCCCTGGAGCGGAAAACGCTGGGTTGAAGGGCAGCTAATGGCACGAGATACCAACACCATGTCGCCTCGAGATCGTCAGGAGCACCTTCTTGAGGTCATTTCCAGCCCGCGGTTTCTGAAGAAGCAAGGCCTTGGGAATGAGGTTCCGTTTTTCATCTCCCCATTTCCGGCTGCTGATGCGGTGGAGATGGAGGTGGTCAGAACGCAATTGGTCAAACTCTTGGCTGACCGCGGGGTGATTGCGCTCGATATCAACCTCTATGATCTGTCTGTTCGCATACTGCGGGATAGAGGCATATGGGATCAGTTGATCGAGCAGGAAGCTGGCTTCTCGAAGGACGAGCTCAAAGAGCTTTTGCAAAATGTCCTTGACCCCGAGCAGCACCTCATTCCCGAAATTGCGGCGGGGCTCGAAGCCAATGAATTTGACGTCTTGCTGTTGTCAGGCGTCGGCGAAGTTTACCCCTTTATTCGATCGCACAACGTTCTGAATAATCTGCAAAGCACTGCTAAAGACAAGCCAACTGTCATGTTCTTTCCGGGAAGCTATACCCATGCACTTGCCAGTGGTGCTTCGCTGGATTTGTTTGGGATTATGCACGATGATAAATATTATCGTGCATTCAATATCTTCAATTACGAGGTTTGAGGGGCAGCATGACCATTTTGCGCGATATCTTCGAAAAGCCCGTCGACCGTCCGATTGAAGGCGTTATCAAGGCCGATGATGATGCAAGCTTGCGGATCGAACTTGAGGAGTATGTCCTCACGAACGAGATCAAGAAGCAGATCGAACGCTTTCTCGACGCCTATAACAACTACACGACTGCAAACGGCGTGTGGATCTCCGGATTTTTTGGATCAGGTAAGTCGCACCTACTCAAGATGCTGGCGATGCTCCTGGAAAACCGGGAGGTCGGGGGGGCTGCTGCGTTTGAGTTGTTCCGAGACAAGTGCGCTGAGGACGAGATTCTGTCGGCTGATCTCAAGCGGGCTGTTGCAATCCCCTCGAAAAGCATCCTGTTCAACATCGACCAAAAGGCCGACGTGATCTCGAAAGATCAAGTTGATGCCCTGCTGTCGGTCTTCCAGAAGGTGTTTGACGAAACCTGCGGCTATTATGGCAAGCAGGCTTACATCGCGCAGTTCGAGAGGGATTTGGACAGCCGGGGCGTCTACGGCGCTTTCAGGGAAGCCTATCAGGTTGTCGCGGGCAAACCTTGGGAAAGGGGCCGTGAGCAGCATCTGCTGGAAGGGACCAACATTGCCAATGCCTATGCCAAAGCCACCGGTGCGGATCCGGCGGAGGCGAACGGCATCCTCAACAAGTACCGCTCTGACTACAAGGTTTCGATCGAGGATTTCGCCGAAAAGGTGAAGGCCTACGTTGATGCGCAAGGCAAGGATTTCCGCCTCAATTTCTTTGTCGACGAGGTTGGGCAGTTTATTGCCGACAACGTCAAACTGATGACCAACCTGCAGACGATCGCCGAAAGCTTGAACACCAAGTGCCGTGGCAGGGCGTGGGTCATCGTCACTGCGCAGCAGGACATGAACGCCGTCATCGGTGACATGAACGAGCGTCAGGAGAACGACTTCTCCAAGATTCAAGCTCGCTTCGCAAACCGCATGCCTCTTAACAGTGCGGATGTCGCGGAAGTCATTCAGAAGCGCTTGCTGAAAAAAACCGAAGGTGGCGTTGAGAGCCTAGCTGATCTCTATCGGCGAGAGAGCAACAATATGCGCACTCTCTTCGACTTCGCTGATGGATCGCGAGCGCTCAAGAATTTTGCTGACCGGGACCACTTCATCCACAGCTACCCGTTCATTCCCTACCAGTACGAACTGTTCCAGATGGCCATCCAGGGCCTCTCACAGCACAATGCGTTCGAAGGGCGCCACAGCTCGGTAGGCGAGCGGTCGATGCTCGGTGTCTTTCAGGAAGTGGCGATCCACCTCTGCGATCTCGAGCTCGGCCGTATAGCGACTTTCGACTTGATGTTTGAAGGCATCCGTACGGCCTTGAAGTCGAGTGTTCAGCAATCGATCCAGATCGCGGAGCGGAACCTGGGCGACAAGTTCGCAACGCGGGTGCTGAAGGCGCTGTTTCTGGTAAAATACGACAAGTCGTTCAAGCCTACGGCTCGGAACATCGCGATCCTAATGCGCGAGAAGTTTGACGAGGACGAAACCGCTCTCAAGCGCCGGGTCGAGGAAGCCCTGACGCTTCTCGAGCAAAACACCTACATCCAGCGGAATGGCGATCTGTTCGAATTCCTGACCGATGAAGAGAAGGACATCGAACAGGAGATCAAAAACGTCGAGGTCGACAGCACGGAAATTGCCCGAGAGCTGGAAGCCCTGATTTTTGATGCGGTCATTCGGGATCGGAAGATCCGTCACGAAGTGGCGCAGCACGATTATCCATTTGCGCGCAAGCTTGATGATCGCCTTCAGGGCCGCGACTATGAGTTGGGGGTCAATGTGGTGACTCCCTTTCATGAGAATGCGGGCAAGCCCGAGGCCGTCCGCATGGCTAGCATGTCGAGCGACGAACTGGTTATCCTGCTCAAAGCGGATGATCGATTTGCGCGCGATCTGATGATGTATCGCCGGACTGACAAATATGTTCGCCAGGCGCGTGCCACCTCGCCGCAGCCGTCGGTTGAGCGAATTATCAGCGAGAAGGGCCAGCAAAACGCCAACCGGCATCGTGATCTGACAACCCGGGCCCGCACCCTTGTGGCGGAAGCGCAGCTGTTTGTGCGGGGCGAGGAGTTGGATCTGCGCGGTGAAGATCCCCAGGCGCGCGTGAGGCGCGCATTCCAGACGCTTGTCGACAAGGTCTACACCAATCTGCCGATGCTTCGTGGTGCCACCTATACCGAAGGGGATATCGGTCGGTATCTGCGCCAGAATAGCGATGGCTCATTGATTCCGGGCGGCAGCAACCTCACCGAAGCAGAGCAGGAGATTCTCAACTTCGCGCAATCGAACGTCCGCACGGGCGTCCGGACGACGGTGAAGGCACTCGCCGAACGATTTGAGACCAAGCCTTATGGCTGGCCCAATGCGGCGATCCTTTGCACGGTCGCGAGCCTGTTTTCACATGGCAAGTTGGAGGCTCGCTCGGACGGGGCGCCGCTCGAAGGTGATGCCTTGGAGCGGGCGCTGAAGAATTCTCACGCCTTGGCCAACATCGTGCTCGACCTTCAGGTTGAGTTTACCGCGGGGCAGGTTCGCGCGCTGCGCGAATTCTACCGCGAAATGTTCGACAAGCCGCCGGCGGCTTCGGAAGGCAAAGGGCTCGGTAAGGAAGCTGGCGAGGCGGTCACTCTGCTCGTCAAGGAATTGGCCGCGCTTGAGGAGAGGGGTAGGGAATACCCATTTGTCGCTGCTGTCACACCGGTGATTGCAAAGCTGCGGGAGGCCGAGGGCAAGCCCTATGGGTGGTACTTCACCGACCTTCCGAAAGTCGAAGACGCGCTGCTTGATGCCAAGGAGCAAGTGATCGATCCCTTGCGCCGGTTCATGGGCGGGGCACAGCGCAAAATCTATGACGAGGCGAGGGAGTTCCTGTCCCAGCATTCCGACAACCTAAATTACGTCTCCGGCGGCGACCCTGCTGCAATCCAGTCGGCGCTCGCCGACCCGGCATGTTTTAAGGGAGCCTCGATCCAGCAGGTAAAGTCTCAGCTAGAT
>PHEM01000146.1 GCA_002842935.1 Alphaproteobacteria bacterium HGW-Alphaproteobacteria-13
CGCCCGGCCCGCCGCCGCGCCCACCGCGCCGAAGCGCGCGGCGACCGCGCAGCCAGGGCGCGGCAAGCGGCCTAGCAAGGATGGACCGCGCCCGCCGCGTCCCGACAGCGGGCCGCGCCGCGCGCCCTCTCCGCACAGCCCTTTCGCCGGGCTTGCCGACCTGCTCGCCAAGGCAGGGAAGGATTAGGGTCCCGTGCCCGATCACCCTGGCGCGGCCGCCAGCATCCGGCTCGACAAGCTGCTCTGGTATCTGCGTTTCGCGCGCTCGCGCGGCCTCGCGCAGGCGATGGTTGCCGCGGGGCATATCCGCCTCGACGGGCGGCGCGTGACGCGGGCGTCCGCCGCCGTCCACGCGGGGGCGACGCTGGTGCTGCCCATCGGCGAGCGCATCGAGGTGATCCGCCTCCTCTCCCTGCCCCGGCGGCGCGGTCCCGCGCCCGAGGCGCAGGCCTGCTATGTCCGGCTGGACGGCGCGGCCGCCAGTTGAACTATCGGCATCCAAGGAAAAGCTGCGCGGAAAATGCCCGCGCATCCGCCTATCGAGTGAGAGTGATTCGCAACTGTCGCTTTGCGTTGACGCGCCGCGTCCACGCGGCATAGAGGCGAACCCATCTTGTGTCCGGGCGGCGCGGAAGGCCGCCGCGAAAGGGAGCCGATACCCATGACCTATGTCGTCACCGACGCCTGCATCCGTTGCAAATATATGGATTGCGTCGAGGTCTGTCCGGTCGACTGCTTCTATGAGGGCGAGAATATGCTCGTCATCAACCCGAACGAATGCATCGACTGCGGCGTGTGCGAACCCGAGTGCCCGGCCGAGGCGATTCTGCCCGATACCGAAAGCGGCCTTGAGAAATGGCTGGAGCTGAACAACAAGTTCAGCGCCGAATGGCCGAACATCACCACCAAGCGCGACAGCCCCGCCGACGCCGACGAATGGAAGGGCGTCGAAGGGAAATATGAAAATCACTTCTCGGCGGAGCCCGGCGAGGGGGATTGATTAAAGGCATCGGGGCGGGTCATTCCCGCCCCTTTCTTTTCCGTCCCGCCCGTCACCCTGAACTTGTTTCAGGGTCCATGATCCGCCCTTTCCAGAAGCGCCGCGCCAAAGGCAAATCCGCGCCGTGGATGCTGAAACAAGTTCAGCATGACGGTGTTTGAACGACAATCCCCCCTTGAAACCCGCCGCTTTGCCGCCGATGTAGGGCGACGGAGGGGTCAGCCCGCCGCTTCCCGGCGCGGCATCCCGGATAATGAAGGACCTATTTCGCATGATCGACCCGCTCGCCGCCCTTGTTCCCGTCGTCGTCGAACAGACGAGCCGCGGCGAACGCAGCTTCGACATCTTCTCCCGCCTGCTGCGCGAACGGATCGTCTTCGTCACCGGCGAGGTCGAGGATAATATGGCCTCGCTGATCGTCGCCCAGCTTCTGTTCCTCGAATCGGAAAATCCGAAGAAGGACATCTATATGTATATCAACTCGCCGGGCGGGGTCGTCACGGCGGGCATGGCGATCCACGACACGATGCAGTACATCCGCCCGCGCGTCGGCACCGTGTGCATCGGTCAGGCGGCGTCGATGGGCAGCTTCCTGCTCGCGGCGGGCGAGCCGGGGATGCGCGTCGCGCTGACCAACGCGCGCGTGATGGTCCACCAGCCGTCGGGCGGCGCGCGCGGCATGGCGTCGGACATCGAGATCCAGGCAAAGGAAATCCTGCGCATCCGCAAGCGGATGAACGACCTCTACGTCAAATATACCGGACGTTCGCTGAAAGAGATCGAAAAGGCCATGGACCGCGACACCTTCCTCGAAGCCGACGAGGCGAAGGAGTTCGGGCTGGTCGATCATGTCTATGACCGCCGCCCCGCCCTGCCCGGCGACGACGCGCCCAAGGAGGTCAGCGAAGGCCCGACACCCTGATTAAACACTCCCGTCACCCCGGATCGAGTCCGGGGTGACGAAAAATGGTAACTCTGTTTCTTGACGCTCGGTTCTGCCCTTGGCGCTAGGCGGCACATTGAACCCGCGTCACCCAATTGCCATATTGTAATTGGGTAGCGGCGGACTAGGATAAGGACGGCGGCGCCCTTTTGCGTCCGCCAGAGGATTGAACATGACCAAATTGAGCGGCTCGGACAGCAAGAGCACTCTTTACTGCTCCTTCTGCGGCAAGTCGCAGCACGAAGTCCGCAAGCTGATCGCGGGACCGACCGTCTTCATCTGCGACGAATGCGTCGAACTGTGCAACGACATCATCCGCGAGGAGATCAAGGGCGGCGTCGCCGCGCGCAAGGACGGCGCGGTGCCGACGCCGCTGGAAATCTGCCAGCACCTCGACAATTATGTGATCGGCCAGAACACCGCCAAGCGCGTGCTGTCGGTCGCCGTCCACAATCATTACAAGCGCCTCGCCAATTCGGGGCGCGGCGATGAAGTCGAGCTGGCGAAATCGAACATCCTGCTCGTCGGCCCGACCGGCAGCGGCAAGACCCTGCTCGCCCAGACGCTCGCCCGCTTCCTCGACGTGCCCTTCACCATGGCGGACGCGACGACGCTGACCGAGGCGGGCTATGTCGGCGAGGATGTTGAGAATATCATCCTCAAGCTGCTGCAATCATCCGACTATAATGTCGAAAAGGCGCAGCGCGGCATCGTCTATATCGACGAGATCGACAAGATCAGCCGCAAGGCCGAAAATCCCTCCATCACCCGCGATGTATCGGGCGAAGGCGTGCAGCAGGCGCTGCTCAAGCTGATGGAAGGCACGACCGCCAGCGTCCCGCCGCAGGGCGGCCGCAAACATCCGCAGCAGGAATTCCTGCAGGTCGACACGACGAACATCCTCTTCATCGCGGGCGGCGCCTTCGCGGGGCTTGAAAAGATCATCGGCGACCGCCTGCAAGGCAAGTCGATCGGCTTCGGCGCGCATGTCGCAGGGCCGGACGAGCGCCGCGCGGGCGAAGTGCTGAAGCAGATCGAGCCGGAGGATTTGCTGAAATTCGGCCTGATCCCCGAATTCGTCGGCCGCCTGCCCGTCATCGCGACGCTGGAGGACCTCGACGTCGATGCGCTCGTCAAGATATTGGGCGAACCCAAGAATGCGCTGATCAAGCAGTATAAGAAGCTGTTCGACCTGGAGGAGGTCGCGCTGACCTTCACCGACGACGCGCTGGTCGCGGTCGCCAAGAAGGCGATCGAGCGCAAGACCGGCGCGCGCGGCCTGCGCTCGATCGTCGAGGCGATATTGCTCGACACCATGTTCGACCTTCCCGACCTGACCGACGTGATCGAGATCGTCGTCGACAAGGATGTGGTCGAGGGCCGCAAGGACCCCGTGCGCGTCTATGCCGACAAGGCGAAGGAAGCGGGCGACGCCGCCTGAGGGGGGTGAGACAGGGACTCGTTCAAAAACCGAAGAACCAACCGAAAACCAGTGTACCCCTGCGAAGGCAGGGGTCCATCTCGTGTCGTCTCGTAGTCAGGCAGCGGGTGTTGAGAAGGATATGTCCGGAGATGGACCCCTGCCTTCGCAGGGGTACACGGCCGCGTCAGTCAGAGTGGCGCGCGTAATTATGGCTCGGCGTTCTGGCGCGCGATGCGCCGCGCGGTATCCTGCACCAGCGCGATCATGTTCGGCACCCCCTGCGTGCGGTTCGACGACAGCTGGCGCGTGAGATCGAAGGGCGCAAGCGCCGCCGCGATGTCCATATCCGCGACCTCGGCCGCCGGGCGATCCTGCACGGCGGAAAGGACGAGCGCCACGATGCCCTTGGTGATCGCGGCATTGCTGTCGGCGAGGAAATGCAGCCGGTCGCCCTGCTGCGGCACGGGATAGACCCAGACGCTGGCCGAACAGCCCCGCACGAGCGTCGCATCGGTCTTGAGCGCGTCCGGCATCGGCTCCAGCTCGCGCCCTAGATCGATCAGCAGGCGATAGCGATCGTCGCCGTCGAGAAAGTCATATTCTTCAAAAATGTCGGACAAGCTGCGCATGAGCGCGCCCTTGGCAGATTTACGGTGCGGATGGAAGGACTCGTCGCCCCTTACAGATCCACCCCCGCCGCGATCGCTTCGAGCTTGCGGAGCCGTTCCTTGATGTCGGCGATCTCGATCCGCGATCCGGCGTGCGGCGTGGCGGGGTCGCGCGCCGCCTCGCGCGCGGCGGCCAGTTCCTCGCGCTTGAACGCGATCCAGTCGCGCCAGCCGCGCAGCGCGGCGAGGCAGACGATGGTCAGCGCGGCAAGCGCCGCCGCCGCCGCGGTCATGTCGGGAGTGACGAAAGCCATGAGCGTTGCTCCTTAACCGGCGTTCAAATCCTGCTGTCGTCGCGCAGCTTCTCGATCTCCTGATCGAGCGTCACGGCGCGGTTGCTGTCGGTGACGATCCGTTCGAGCACGGCGATCCGTTCTTCCAGCCGCCCGATCTGGCTTGCCAGCCTGGCGTTGTCGTCGGACAGCAGCGCGATCTTTCGGTCGGCGCCGGCGTCCGTTCGATGAACCGTGCCGCCCCATTCATTCTCGACCGGATAGCCGTGCTTCGCGCGAATCCATGTCGTGAACATCCAGCCGCCGATCGAAAGGGCGACGATGGCGAGGACGAATCCGGGACCACCCCAACTCATGATATCTCTCCCTCTTCCCGTCCGTCCGTTCAGCGCAGCGCGTCGATCTCGTCAGCGAGGCGGCGGTTGTGGCTGGTATAGTAAAGCTCGATGTCGGCAAGGCGGCGGTCGATGTCGCGGAAGCGCGAGCGGATGTCGCGCGTCGAGGCGCTGGGGTTCGACCGCACGCCCTGCCAGAATTTCGCTTCCTCGTTCGATCCGTAGAGCGCGAGCGGCTTGGGCGTTCCCATCCAGGCGGCCATCCAATAGGCGACCAGCGTCCAGGGGAAACCGCCCATCAGCGTCAGCAGCACCGCGCCGATGCGGACCCAGAGCACGTCGATGCCGCTATAGTCCGCGATCCCCGCGCACACGCCGCTCCATTTGGCGTTCTGCCGGTCGAGATAGAATTTCGTGCGGCTGGCAGACATCTCAATTCCTCCTGCTCATATCGTTTTCAAGGCGCGCCAGTTCCTCGTCGCTGCGCACGGCAGGGCGGAAATCGGGATGGTCGGCGCTGATGATGCGTTCGACGGTGTGCAGGCGCGCCTCCAGGCGGCGCGCCGTGTCATAGAGTTCGTCGAGCAGCTGCTCATCCTCTCCGGTCAGCGTCTTCGCCTGTTTCCACTTGGTGATATAGTGGAGGATCAGCCAGGGCAGACCCAGGAAAAGCGTGCCGATGACGATCGGGACGATGATGATTTCCTCCATCGTTCCGGCTCCTTAGTTCTTGCCCTGCGCGGCCTTGAGCGCGGCAAGCTCGTCGGCGACCCTGTCGGCGGCCTGCAACTCGGCGATCTCTTCGTCGAGCGACTTCTTGTGGCCGAGACCCAGCGCATCGGCGCGCCCTTCGGCTTCGTCGACGCGGCGTTCGAGGATTTCGAAGCGCGAGAGGGCGTCCTCGACACGGTCGCCATTGGTCATCTCACGCAGCCGGTAGCGGTTCTCCGCGCTTTCGAGACGGTTGGCGATGCCCGTCTGGCGCGCCCGCGCCTCGCCGAGCTTCTTTTGCAGCTTGGCGATGTCGGCTTCATAACCCTTCAGCGTGTCGTCGAGGACGGCGATCTCCGCCTTCAGCCGGCCGGCCATGTCGCCTGCCTTCTGCTTTTCGACGAGCGCGGCGGTGGCCAGGTCCTCGCGGTCCTTCGACAGCGCGAGTTCGGCCTTTTCCTTCCAGCTGTCCTGAAGGCTCTCCAGCTTGGCGATGTGGCGGCGCATCTCCTTCTGGTCGGCGATGGTGCGGGCGGCCGACGCCCGCACTTCGACCAGCGTCTCGTTCATCTCGAAGATGATCTGGCGGATCATCTTTTCGGGATCTTCCGCCCGGTCGAGCAGGTCGGTGACATTGGCGGCGATGATATCGCGGGTCCGTGAAAAAATACCCATGGTGAAACTCCTGTCGAGCGCCTGAACGGGACGCGCCGGTTCGCTGAAATCATTGCAGGAGGCGTGCCAAATGGCAAAAGCGGCGGAAAAGCACGCGGGGGATGCCGAAAACCCTCGCCCGACCGCAAGTCCCCTTGCCAATCAGCGGGAAATTTTGCCAAAGATTGGGAATGGAACGCGAAACGCAGTTCATCGGCCAGTCGGCGGCCTTTCAGGACGCCGTGGACCGCGCCAGCCAGGCGGCGGCGCTCGACCGCCCCGTCCTCGTCATCGGCGAACGCGGCACGGGCAAGGAACTGATCGCCGAGCGGCTGCACCGCCTGTCGGCGCGCTGGGACAAGCCCTATGTCATCCTGAACTGCGCCGCGATGCCGGAAACGCTGATCGAATCAGAGCTGTTCGGGCACGAGGCGGGCGCCTTCACGGGCGCGACGCGCAGCCGCGCCGGGCGCTTCGAGGAAGCCGACGGCGGCACGCTGTTCCTCGACGAGCTGGCGACCATGTCGATGGGCGCGCAGGAACGGCTGCTGCGCGCCGTCGAATATGGCGAGATCACGCGCGTCGGGGCCTCGCGCCCGATCCGCGTCGATGTGCGGATCGTCGCCGCGACCAACGAGCATCTGCCCGCGCTGGCGGCGCAGAATCGCTTTCGCGCCGACCTGCTCGACCGGCTGTCGTTCGAGGTCATCACCCTGCCGCCGCTGCGCGCGCGCGAAGGCGACATCGAAGTGCTCGCCACCTATTTCGGGCAGCGCATGGCGGCGGTGCTGGGCTGGGAGGAATGGCCGGGCTTCGGCCCGCGCGCGCTGGCGGCGATGGAAGGGCATGATTGGCCGGGCAACGTCCGCGAATTGCGCAACGTGATCGAGCGCGCCGTCTATCGCTGGGCCGACGCGTCGCGGCCGATCGACGCGCTGGTCTTCGACCCCTTCGCCAGTCCGTGGCGGCCCACGGGGAGCCAGCCCGCCGCGCCGGACGAAAGCCCGCCGCCCGCCGCCGCGCCCTCGCCCGGTCCCGTCAGCGACTTGCGCGCGGCGGTCGACGCCTATGAAAAGCAGATCTTGTCGGACACCATGGCGCGGTGCCGCTATAACCAGAAAGTCGCGGCGGAAGCGCTCAGCCTCAGCTATGACCAGATCCGCCATGCGCTGAAGAAGCATGGACTGAATCCGTAAGCTCGCCTCTCATTCATGCCTTCGTCATGCTGAACTTGTTTCAGCATCCACGGCCCACGCTCTCCTTCAAGCGCCGCACCTGCCGACGGAACGGACCATGGACCCTGAAACAAGTTCAGGATGACGATATGCGAAGGACGCGCCCTCTTATTCCGGCAGCGCCAGGCTCAGCCCCTCGATGATCGCGGCCTGCGCCGACGCCATGTCGGCCAGTTCGCCGCGCAGCGCATAAATGTCCGGCAGGCCGTCGATCCGCTCTTCGACGCTGCGGTCGATATAGAGGCGGTCGATGTCCGCCAGCGCCGTCGTCAGCGCCGCGCGCGTGGCGATCAGGCGCGAAATCGCCTGCTGCGCGACGATCCAGCGCTCGCTCGCGACGGGCGCCCCGGCGGCGGCGGCGACCAGCGCCGTGGCCGTGCTGC
>PHEM01000147.1 GCA_002842935.1 Alphaproteobacteria bacterium HGW-Alphaproteobacteria-13
GACGCCATAGAAGGCAAGCGGCAAGAAAAGAATCCCCCCGCTCAGCGATTCGATGCGATCCTTTTCGCCGAAACCACCGGCTGCTTCGACCGGGTGCAGGGGGAACCGTAGAACAGGCAAGACCGAGATCGCCAGCGCAATGCCTGCCAGCGTGAACGCGTAAGCCAGTTCGCCGCGTCCAAGCCGCGCTATACTGCCCAGAAAGCACCCCTGATTGATCGTCGCACCAATTCCGAGAATGACGCCCCCGGCCAGAACCGGCCAATTCAGCGGAAGCGCGGCAGGGAAGACCACCACTTGCCTGGCGAACATGGCGACCGCCGCCAGCGTCACCCCGGCCCAACTGATTGCTATGCCGAGCCCGAGCAACCAGTCGGGATTGCGATCGACGACCAGGCGGCGGGCGCTCGCGACTGTGCAGCTGTTGGCCCTCGCCAGCGCCGCGCCAAGAACCAACGCGAACACAGGAGTGGTGAGATCAGGCATGGACGGAGACCGGAACCGGGTTCTCGCGTTCGCTCCAGTTCAGTTCCCGGTGGTCGAACCCATTCTCGAGCGTCGGCTTCACGATCCGGAAATAGGGCGAGACATCGAAGTCGCGCGGCGTGAACAGACTGTGATGCCGGATATGCAGGATATCGCGGATACAACCCCGGCAATCGGGATCGTTGATCAGCTCCCGGGTGATTTCGGGCAGTATGGGGTAACGGATTGACTGGAAGGCCTTGGCAACCAGCGTCGAGCAAATTGCCTTGGTCGGCTCCCCGCTGCCCAACGCGATCATCCGTCGTCGCCAGCCCGAGGGCACAGGCGGCGTTGGGCAAAGATATCGGGCTAGATCCACGACATTGGCGAGGTCGTATTCGTCACCGACATGGGCCAGCGCGAAATCGACAACGACGCGGATATCCCCTTCGTCGAGGCCGACCGGTCGGCATATGCGGGTGTGCAATCCCGCGAACTCGGACAGCGGAACGATCCGGACGCCCTCGATGGCATCCGCCTCGACGAAGCGGGGCGCATGGTTCGCTTCTCCACCCGCGCCATCGATGCACAGCGCCGCATGGGACCAGGTCGACTGCGTGAGGTACTTGATTGCCGTGCTGATCCGCTGCTTTCCGTCAACCAGGAGAACGTCTCCCGGGCTGATAACGCGCGTCAGGATTTCCGGGTCGGTGGGGACGTTGGCGTAGGGGGCACGCGATGGGCCTGTAAGGTATCCGGCGAGGAGCCGCCCGAGGGAAACCAGCAGGCCCACCGCTCAGCCCGGCACGGAGAGCAGGCGGGAACGGGCCATGTCGCGCAGGACGCCTGCTTCAAGTTGAGCCTCTTCGAGCAAGGCCGCGACGAGATCGCCCAGCGACACAACGCCCGCGATGCCCCCGGATGCGGAACAGACCACGATATGGCGGCAGCGTTCCCGGGTCATCAAGCGCATGACGGAAGCCGCATCGTCCTGGCAGGCGCAGAACAGCGCGGGTTTGCGCATGAACAGCAGAACCGGGAGTTTGAGGGCATTCCCGCCGCGCGCGGCGGTGGCGGCGACAATTTCGGCTTGCGAGACGATCCCGAGTATCTCCCGCGCCCCACTGTCGTGCACGACCACTGAGCCGATGGCCTTGCGATGCATCGCATCGACCGCAGATTCGAGCGGTTCGGTCTCCCTCACGCTTTCGACGTGCTGTCCCTTGCGGTTTACTATTGCGGCAATTTTCATGAGCGACACTCCAAGGATCGCCCCCCAGGAGATAATTCGGATCAGGCCGGTCGCCGGTTACATTCCCCGCGTATTTCCAAGCCTTCGCCGATCAAAGGCCGCGGCGGAGAAGATCGGTGACCGCTGCCTCGTTGGTCGGTGTTCCTCGCGCCATTTCGCGGCTGCCCTTGTAGACCACGAGAGTGCCGAAACCGTTCAGGCGGAACCGACGCCAGATCGCGTTCGGCGTTTTCTCGCCTATCCGGAGCACCAGTACGTCCCGGAACGGTGCTTGCGTGCGCAGGCGGTCAAGGATCGGAGCCTGTATTCGGCAAGGCAGGCACCAGGGGGCGTAGGTCTCGATGACAATCGTCTGTCCACGTGCCTGCGCGGCGGAGAAGGTTGCATCGCCGAACTCGGCGGGCGCGGAGGCGATAGCTGCCTGCGGAGCAATCGGCGCTAGAAGCAGTGCCGCAAGCCAGCTTGCCGAGCGCCATCTCATTTAACCAGTTCGCCATCGGGATAGAAGGCGCGATAGGCGAAGGCGAAGTCGACGCTGTAATCAACATCCGAGCCTTCGCGGGTTACGCGAACATTTCCGACGTCGCGGCCACGCGAGATCGCGGCGCGGTCCATCACGGAGTTCTGGCCCTCCTGCCATTCAATGCGCAGGCCATCGGCGGTCAGGACCGGGGAGTTCTTCCGAACATATGTGAGCGACCAGGCGCTCGTTCCGACGCGGACGACACGGGCCATCGGATCGATGCCGCGTGGCATTTTGCCCTGGAAGAGAAAAGGCTCGGGCGCCGAGTCATAGCCTTCGTAGGGCGTCTGCCCGTAGGCGCTGCGCCCCCAGGCCGGTGGCACCAGCACCCGGCCATTGGGAAATTCCTCCCGAAACAGGTGCCAGGCTTCGATCCGGGCCGGAACGACATTCAGCGTCTTGCCAACCTGGAGCCCGACGATCGCCTCGCCGGTAAACTGCTGCCAGAGAGATTCCGTCTGATGGTCGTACATGACCAGATCGGAATTCCGCAGCCGGCCGGAGGTGCCGAAACTCAGCACCGTGCCATCGACCCGGCGATCGAAAACCATCGAGGTATTGCACAGCGGGCAATAGGTGACGGCGACAGGCACCCCGCACTGGTCGTGGTGAACGATCTCGTGCCAGATGAGGATCCGGTAGGGAAAGGCAAAGGCGCCGCAGCTGCCGACAAGAAAGATGACCGGCTCGTCCTCACCCAGACCGGTGACTTCGCGCACCGGCACGAACATCGGATCGAGGATCGCAGGGATGCCGTCGCGCGGGACTCCCCCTGACTGGAGCTCGCGCAGGGAGATTGCGCTTCGCGTGACGTCGAGTTTGGGAAACTCCTTCTGAAGCGAGCGAGCGCTTTCCGCTGCAGCTCCCACAGGCAGGAGCAGACATGCGGTCAATGCACCGATAATGACGCGATGGGCCAAACTCACGCAAACGCCTCCTTAGAGGACTATTCGCGCGAGGCCGGCGAACGGTTACATCGGCCTCCTCGAACAGGAAACTGTGTCCGGTCTGTAAGGACGGCCGCGCTGTGGCGACAAAGCCGGCATCAACCGCAACCGAGACCTGTCTCGTCCAGCATTGGAGATCCCGCTTGTTTCCGTCCCGCTTCCTCCTGTCGGCAAGTGTGCTGGCGGTTGCCACCCTCGCCACCCCGGCCCATGCCCAGCAGGCCGGCGTCCAGATCGCTCTGGTTGATGCTTCCACCAACCAGCCCGCGGCGAATGTGGAAGTGAGGATCGAAAACCCGGATATTGGCTTCTCGCGGACCGCGCGTTCGGACGATCAGGGATTCGTCCGGATCGAAGGTCTGACGACCGCCGGCACCTACCGCGTCACGACCGTTTCGGGAGACAGATACGAAAGCGGCCAGCAGGCAAGCGTGTCCTTGCGGGCGAACTTCACCAGTAGCGTCACCCTGCGCCTGGTGCCCGCTGGCCAAAGCACGATTGTTGTCTCCGGCGTGCGCGGGATCACCAGGCTCAATACGGTCAATGCGGAGGTCTCCTCCTCGTTGAGCAAGGAAGAGCTCGCGACGCTGCCCATTGAGGGTCGAGACGTGCTCGGATCGCTCATCCGCTTGCCCAATGTCGTTCCATCGACCGGCTTCTTCCCTGAAGCACCCTCGATATCGATAAACGGCTCGAACGGCCTCGACACGAATTACCTGCTCGACGGACTCGACAACAACGAGAACTTTCTCGGCGGCCTCAAGTTTCCAGTGCCGCTCGGCTTCACCCGCGAGGTGACGGTGCTCGCCAATTCCTATTCGGTGGCCTACGGGCGCACTGCCAACGGGATCGTCAACTACACCTCGCCCTCAGGCAGCAACGACTACCATGGCGAAGTCTACGCACTGGTTCGCCCCGGCCGGCCGCTCGATGCGAAATCGCCGTTTCCGCGTCGCGACCTCTCAGGCAATGCCGTGGGCGAGAGCTTCGAGCGTTACCAGGCGGGCGCCGCCATCGGTGGCCCGATCGTGCGCGACAAGACCTTCTTCTACGCCAACTTCGAATATACCCGCGACCGCAACGTGCAGGTGGTCGATGCGCCGGCGCTGGGCGTGGTCGATACGGTAACGGGCCACAACGCGTTCTATCTCGGCTCGATCAGGCTCGATCATCGCCTGACCGAAGACTGGACGCTGGGCCTGCGCGCGAACTTTGGCCGGGTCACGATCGACCGGCCTGGTGGCGGGCTTGGCGGCGGCAACGCAACGTTTCCCTCCGCCGGATCGGATCAGGATCGCTTCTCGACCCTGGTGGCCGCCACGGCCAGCTATTCAGGCGACGAGTGGAGCTATGACGGCGCGGTCCAGTTCAGCAGGTTCCGCTGGGATTACGGCAAGCCCAAGGGACCCGCCGGACCGCAGGTCGTGATCCGCGATCCAAGCGGCCTGACCGTGGGTGTCGTCGGCCATCCGGGCTTCGTGTTCAATGACCTTGAAGAAACCTGGCAGACCACGCACCGCTTGCAGCGCAAGCTGGGCAGTCACAAGCTGAGCGTGGGTGCCGATGTCATCCATTCGGACTTCGCCCTTCTCGGCGGCGGAAATCCCGACGGCAACTACACGGTCGATCTCACCGCCCCGCAACTGGCCGCCCTGTCGTCAAAGGGTCTCGGTCTTACGGCGCAGGACGTCCTGGCGCTCAATCCTGCGGTGGCCAACTACGCGGTCGAGCTGCGCCCGCAGAGCTTCGGCACCGGGCAGACACAACTGGCCTTCTACGTCGAGGACGAATGGCAGCTCTCGCCCAAGCTGACGGCGACGTTCGGCCTGCGGTGGGACTATGACAGCCTCACCGCCAAGGGCGGAAAAGGCGGCGACCATGACAATTTCGCCCCGCGGTTCTCGCTCAACTATCGGCCCGATGCCCGATCGACGCTGCGGTTCGGGGCCGGGTTGTTCACCGGCAAGCTCTCCTATGCGGTGATCTCCGATGCGCTTCAGCGCAATACGACCGCGCCAGGCTTCCTCACCCAGCTAGGCCAGCTTCAGACGCTGGGAATCATCCCGGCCGGAACCGACCTGTCGAAGGTAACCTTCGACGGCAATCTCACCGCCTCGCCGCGTTGCACGACCGTATCCGCCTGCCCGGCGCCGGATCAGGTCCAGGCGCTGCGCGACACGGCAACGCTCGGCGAAGGCCGTATCCTCAACCCCACTGGCTACCAGAGCCCGTGGAGCTTGCAACTGAGCGGCGGCTACCAGTTTCAGGCGACCGATACGATCACGCTGTCCGCCGACGTGATCTACAGCCGCTCGCACAATCTCGTGCGGCTGCGCGACCTCAACGCGCCGGCGCCCTTCACTCCCAACCTCGCAAATCTGACGGCGGCCAATATCGCGCTGCTGCAAAGTCAGCCTGATAATGCCGCGCGTTTTGCCTTGGCCCGTTCGCTCGGTCTGGTACGCAGCCAGACGGATGCCGACGCGACCCGCCCGGTTGCCCTGATTCCGGGCGGCGCACGGCAGATCACCGTGTCCGAGACAGCCGGCGAAGCGGAATACAAGGCACTGATCCTGCAGGTAAACAAGGCACGCGGGCCTGACAATTACGCCTTCCGCCTCTCCTACACCCTGTCGAAGCTCACCAACGATACCGACGACATCAATTTCCGTGCGGCCAATGCCAACGACTTCAGCACCGAATGGGGGCCATCGGCGAACGACCGGCGCCATGTTATCTCCGCGGTCGGCTATCTTTACCCGCTGGAAGGCCTGACGCTGAGCGTCGCTGGCCTGTTCCAGTCGGGGCAGCCGGTGAATCTCGTTCCCGATGCCCGGATCTTCGGCACACAGGACCTCAACGGCGACGGTGCCTCCTTCGGCGAGAACTTCGTCGGAAGTTCGGACCGCTATCCGGGAGCGAAACGCAATTCCGCGCGTCTGCCCTGGTCGGCTGCGGTCGATCTGGGGATTCGCTACGCGCTGCCGGGATTTGGCGGCCGGTTCGAAGTCAGCGCCGACGTGTTCAATGTTTTCAACGCCAACAACGAATCCGGCTTTGCCAACGCGGCCACGACGTCCAATCAGGTGCAGTTCGGCGGCGGCGCACCCTTTGTTCAGCGCAATGCCGGCCCGCCCCGGCAGTTCCAGTTCGGCGCGGCATACAAATTCTAGGGGGGGGAAAGGGTGATGGCGGTGCTCCGGGATTTTCATGGGCAAAACCTTCAGGGGCTGATCGGCATTGCCGCCCTGATCTTCCTGGCCTGGGCCTTGTCCGAAGACCGCAAGGCCCGCCCCGGTTGGCGCTGGATCGGTGGCGCACTTCTGTTGCAGATCGCCATCGCTCTGGTCGTGACGCGGGTGCCCTTCGTCTGGACGCTGGTCGGCTATGCCAACCGCGCAGTCTCGGCGATCGAGGCGGCGACGCTGGTCGGCTCGTCCTACATGTTCGGCTACACCGGCGGCGCGCCGATCCCGTTCCTCCTCAAGCCCGGAGCAGAGCCCCCGGTCATCATCGCCTTCCAGATTCTGCCGCTGATCATCGTCTTCTCGGCGCTGTCGGCGCTGCTGTGGCACTGGGGCGTGCTGCGCGCCGCGGTCCGGGGCCTGTCATGGGCGTTGCAGCGCACGCTCGGGGTCAGCGGTGTTGTCGGGTTGGGTGGCGGCGCGACGATCTTCCTCGGCGTGGTCGAGAGTCCGCTGGTATTGCGCGCCTGGTTCGGCCGGATGAGCCGGTCGGACCTGTTCATGATCATGGTGCTGATCATGGCCACGATCTCGGGCGCGATCCTGGTGCTTTATGCCACCACCCTGTCGAAGACGGTGCCCAACGCGGTCGGCCACATGATCGTCGCCTCGCTGATTTCGCTGCCCGCAGGCGTGCTCGTCGCGCGGCTGATGGTGCCGGGTGAAGGCGGTGACCGCGAACGGGCCGATCCGGACCTCCGTTACGAAAGCAGCATGGATGCTGTCGTTCGCGGTGCCATGGAGGGCATGACGCTGGTTCTGGCGGTCGTCGCCATCATCGTCACGGTCTTCGCTCTGGTCAACCTGGTGGACCAGGTGCTGGCGCTGCTGCCCATGGTTGAAGGCGCACCGCTGACCTTGCGGCGGATACTGGGCTGGCTGATGGCGCCGGTGATGTGGACGATCGGCGTGCCCTGGGACCAGGCGCCCGCTGCCGGCAGCCTGATGGGCACCAAGGCTGTGCTCAACGAATATGTCGCCTATCTCGACCTCGCCGCGCTGCCCGCAGGGACGCTCGATCCCCGTAGCCTGCTGATCGTCACCTATGCGCTGTGCGGAGTTGCCAATCTTGCCAGCGTCGGCCTGATCGTCTCGACCATTTCCACCCTTTCGCCCGAGCGGCGGGG